>JANOQU010000588.1:0-13854 GCA_031422355.1 Actinomycetes bacterium | reverse complement strand
GGGGCGCTTCGCTGAGGGTGGGGTCACGCTCGCTGTCGGCGACATCGTTCGGCTCCGTCCAGGCGGCGAAGACAGCAATGCAACTGACATCACCGTGGACTACCCGTCGTTACTGCTCGATGTGCAACCCGGCGACCGGGTGGTCCTTGGCGACGGCGGTATTTCGTTGCGATGCACGTCCGTTGCTGACGATGCAGTGACGGCTCGAGTCGAGTCCGGCGGGCTGGTGCAGGGTCGACCCGGGGTTCACCTTCCGAGCGAGCGGCTGCGGCTCACTGCGCCGACGGCCGAGGACCTCGTGCTTGCCGCGGCAATGGCCGCCGAGGGCGCCGACTTTCTTGGCATCTCATTCGTTCGAGAGGCCGCGGATGTCGAACAGGTTCGCGCCGTCGTGCTGCCGCACACGACCCGCCTTGTCGCCAAGATCGAGACCATCCCGTCGATCACGAACCTGGAGGCGATCGTTGCTGTCAGCGATGCCGTGATGGTTGCTCGTGGCGATCTCGGGATCGAGTGCCCACTCGAAGATGTGCCCCATCTCCAGAAGAAGATCATTCGCCACTGTGTCGAGGTGGGAGTGCCGGTCATCACCGCGACACAAATGCTGGAGAGCATGATCCTGTCGCCAGCGCCGACGCGAGCGGAAGTGAGCGACGTCGCCAACGCCGTGTTCGACGGCACCGACGCCGTGATGCTGTCGGCTGAGACTGCAATCGGTCACGATCCGGTACTCGTGATCAAGACGATGGCCCAGATCGCCGAGCGGGCCGAGGGCGAAGCCAGCTACGCCCAGTGGGCCGCCAGGCTCGGCCGGGTTCAACGCCAACACTGGAGCGATGCGAGCGACCGAATCACGATGGCGATCACTCACGCCTGCGCGCTCGCCGCGGCCGACGCCGGAGCGGAAGCGATTCTGTGCTGCACGAAGTCCGGCAGGACCGCAGCGGCAATGGCTCGCTTCCGCCCGAGTGCCAAGCTGATCGGCGTCAGCCCGGATCCGGCGACTGTTCGGGCGATGTCGCTGACGTGGGGCGTGCGCCCCATTCAAGTCGACAGTTACAACTCCACCGATGATCTCGTCTGGTACGCAATCGAATCCGCTGTCCGTCAGCAATTGGTCACCGTTGGCTCGGTCGTCGCTGTTTTGGCTGGCGCACCCGACCGTCCGAGCGGCGCAGCGACTGACGTGCTCCGCCTGGTCAGGGTCGAATGAGTGACTGTGACGATGTGTCGGTGTGGTCAGACGAGGCCGGAGCGGACGACGCCCCACTCGTTGCGTTGATCCACGGCACGATGGACCGATCATCGGGGATGTTGAAGCTGAGCCGCCGACTCGATCAGCGATTCAGAGTCCTGCGCTACGACCGACGTGGCTACGGCCGGTCGGTGCCGGACGATGGCGAGCACACCGGACCGTTCGCCATGTCCGACCAAGTTGGCGACCTCGTCGCACTACTCGCCGGGCGACGCGCCGTCCTGATTGGCCACAGTTACGGCGGAAATGTCGCGCTTGCCGCTGCGATGCTGCGTCCCGATCTGGTCGCCGGAGTCGCGGTCTACGAGACACCCATGTCGTGGGAGCCGTGGTGGCCAACGACGACTGCTGGTGCGGCTGCGAGGGCGGCTGGCGGATCGCCGGCAGAAGCGGCCGAGCAGTTCATGCGCCGACTCATTGGTGATTTGACCTGGGAGGCCCTGCCGGCTCGCACTCGTGACACACGCCGAAGCGAGGGTGCCGCAATGGTGGGCGAGTTGAATGACCTGCGGGACAACCGTCCGTGGCTGGCGGCGAGAATTGCCTGTCCCGTCGTTCTCGGAGTCGGCTCGTTGGCCAACGAACATCATCGCGTCGGCATGCGCCACCTGCTGAGCGTGTTCCCCGATGCGCAGTTGCATGAGTTGGAGGGCTGCCGTCACGATGCACCCACCAGCCACTCCCAACAGTTCTCGGACACCATCGTCGATGCGATCGCTCTCGCGACCGGCGGTAAATGGGCAACGGCCGTCAACCGCTCGACGGTGACTGGATCGTGATGTCCTGTCCGAAAAACGAACACGTCGCAATCCGGCCGTTCGGTACTGCTTTGACGTTGTCGGCGCAGGACTGCAGCGACTGGCGCTGAGTCCAGACTCCGAGTGCGAGGCCAGCAAAGATCAACAAGGTCAGAGCCTTACGACTGACGCTGGTCATGATCTTGGCAATCAGCAGCGCGAACGCGGCAAGGACGATCACGACGATGATGGCCACGTTCTTGGCCGACGAGTAGGTCAGGGCGAGCATCGCAACACGATACGCAGCACGGCTGACCAGAGCAGGGGATGGGCCAAGCAACGATTGGTTCGCAGTGGAGCGGACGTAGGGTGACACGATGAGCGACGACCGTCCGATTCACCTCACCCAGCAGGGACCACCGACAACCATCCTGCCGCCCGCCGATCGCCAGGCAGCGCAAGCGCTGGCCGACGCAATGGCCACGGACCTCGTGGATCGGCGAGCGGCCGTTGCGTCCGTCGTCGCGAGATGGCCGCGATTTGTCGACGCTTGGGCGATGCTCGGCGACCTCGGCCGGGACGACATCGAGCGCTACGCCGCGTATCGGGTTGGCTACCACCGAGGACTCGACATGCTGCGCGCCAACGGCTGGCGAGGGTCGGGCTACGTGCGCTGGACCCACGAAACCAACCGGGGCTTCCTTCGTGCCCTGCGCGGGCTCGGGCAGATGGCCGACCGAATCGGCGAAGATGACGAGGCAGATCGAATCAGGCTGTTCATTCTGCAACTCGATCCGTCCGGCGTCCCCGCCGAAGGCTGACCCCGGCCGTGGCTGGCGACGTCTGGGGCGCCGTTCTGATCGGTGGTCAGAGCCGCCGAATGGGTCGCGACAAGGCGCTGATCGACATCGGCGGAGTTACTCTCGTCGAACGCGCTGCGGCGGTACTCGAACAGGCAGGGTGTGTCGAAGTCGTTGCCGTTGGACCACGCCGACTCGCGGCACCGTGGCCTCGATCGACGATCTTCACCCTGGCGAAGGCCCGCTCGGCGGAATCCTCACAGCCCTCGGCCGCGCCGCGTTGTCAGAGTCCGCGCGCTGCGTCGTCGTGATCGCGTGCGACCTGCCCGATCTCGATGTCTCGACCGTCTCAGCCATGATCGACGTGGCCTCGGGTTCGATCAGAGCGCGCACCGTAGCGGCCGCGGTGATCGCTCGGTCGACCCGTCTCGAACCGATGTGCGCAGTCTGGGGCATTGGTTGCGTTCCAGAGCTTCAGCGCCGCTTCACCGAGGGTACGCGGGCCGTCCATCGGGCCATCGATGAAATCGCGGTCACGGAGTTCGCTGTCGATGAACGGGTCCTTCGCAACGTGAACATCCCCGATGACCTGCGGAATGAGTAGCGTGCCGCACATGGCAATCCCAGAAATCAGCATCGATGACTTGGCTGACACGCTCGCCGCCGATGCGAACGAAGCAATCCGTCTGATCGATGTCCGCGAGGTCGGCGAATACGACGAAGGTCACGTCGCTGGTGCGACCTTGATCGTACTGTCGACGGTGCCCGACAACATCGAGGCGTTCCGCGGAGAAGGTTCGACCTATGTGATCTGTCGGTCCGGTGCTCGAAGCATGCGGGCATGTGAGCTACTCGAATCGCATGGAATCGATGCCGTCAACGTCGCTGGCGGAACGATGGCGTGGATCAGTAGCGGACGCGACGTCGTGACCGGCGACCAGCCAAGGTGACCTATTCGTGGGTGGGGACCCAGCAGGATCTCGTCGACCTCGTCGAACTCTTGATGGGACAGCCCCGATATGCATTCGACACCGAGTTCCATCGCGAGCGCACCTACTACCCGCGGCTCGCACTGGCCCAGTTCGCATGGGACGGCGGGATTGCCCTTGTCGATCCGCTGTTGGTCGATGTCACGGCGATGCGGCCGCTTCTCGACAGTGATGTCGTTGCTGTCATGCACGCCGCTCAGCAAGACCTCGACGTGCTCAGCCACTCGTGCGGGGCAATCCCGAGACGCCTGTTCGACACCCAATTGGCTGCAGGTTTCGTCGGCTACGGCACACCGTCGCTCGCCAGTTTGCTGCAGGGAGAACTCAAGATCACCGTGCCCAAGGGCGACCGATTGACGGATTGGTTACGTCGACCGTTGACCGAGGATCAGAAGTCCTACGCCGCAAGCGACGTTGCCCATCTGCTCGAGTTACAGGATCTGTTGCTCCGCCAGCTCGATCGGTCCGGGCGAACATCATGGGCAGAGGCTGCGTGTGAGGAACTGCGAGTGAAGCCAGTGAGTGGCAGCGATCCCGATGGCGCATGGCTGCGCTTGAAAGACGTCCGGGCATTGAAGCCCCGTGCCCGAGGCGTTGCCAAAGCACTCGCTGCCTGGCGCGAGCGACGAGCGATGGCGGTCGACTCTCCCGTTCGTCAAGTTCTGCCGGATCTCGCGATTCTCGGAATCTCACAGAAGCAACCGCGGACGATCGAGGAACTCGCCCACGCTCGCGGAGTCGACGAACGGCACTGGCGGGGCACCCTCGGCAAGGAGATCGTCAACGCAGTCGAGGAGGGGCTGAAGCAAGAACTGCACCTCCCGGCGTCGGAAGGCGACGACCTCGATCGCAACATGCGACCGGCGATCACACTGGTCTCGGCCTGGGTCAGCGAGCTCGCCCGACAGGAAAAAATCGACACCGCACTACTTGCGACCCGGGGCGACATCGTTGCGCTGCTGCGCAACGATGCAGATGCAAGACTGTCGATTGGTTGGCGGGCCGAGATGCTCGGCGACAACGTCAAACGATTGGTCGACGGTCAGGCCGGGCTGACATTCGATGGCCGCGGTGGGCTGAAACTGATCGACGTTCCGTCGTAGCGATCGACCGTTCGGGTAGTCCTGCGGATCGAATGCTGATTAACCGCGAGCGATGCGGCGCAGCTTCTTCCAGAGTTGATCGAATGCGACCGACACGTCGACGGATCGGGCGCCGTAGCTGTGGATGGGTCGACGCTCGCCCATGGCCTGGTTGACGATCACGCGCTGGGGGATCGTTGGTTGCCAAACCGCCTTCTTGCCAACGATCCGGGTCAGTTCGTCATAACGCCGATCGGCTTCTCCCGACACTGCAGGCACTCGATTGACGATCACGCCTGCGAGTTCCAGTTCGCCGTTGTGGTCGTCCCAGACTTGGTCGATCACATCGGCAACGGCGGTGATGCCCCGCAGGCCCAGCGCCGACGGCTCGACGACGATGATTGCGTGATCTGCGGCCGTGAGACCACTGGTGGTCAGATTGCCGAGACTGGGTGGACAATCGATCAGCACGGCGTCGTAGCCGGCAGCGACCTGCTCCAGCGCCTCGCGTAGTCGTTTCGGCTTGCCTTGCTCGCGCTGTTGCAACCGATTCGAAGCGGGCATCACATGGACGTACGGGCTCCACTCTGATTCGTAGATGGCCTCGGCAGGATTGGTCCGGCCAAGCACCTCCGCTGTCGATACCGGCACCTCGCTTGGCTCGATTCCGAGCACCCAGGTACTTGAAGCCTGCGGATCGAGATCCACGATCAGCACGTTGTGACCAGCGGCGGCCGCCGCGGAGGCGAGCCCGAGAGTGACCGTGGTCTTACCAACGCCACCCTTCTGATTGAGCAGCGAAACGATATGACCCATGGCCCCATGTTGTCACGTGTCGTCTGAAAACGACCAACGGCCCAGACGCCGAAGCATCCGGGCCGTTCGAGAGAACGATGTGAGCTGTGCTGGCCGATCAGGCGCTGGCGTTGAGACGCTTCATCAGGCGACTCTTGCGGCGCGCTGCCTGATTGGGGTGGATGATGCCCTTGGCGGCTGCCATGTCGAGGCGCTTCACGGCGAGGCGCAGCGACTCATCGCTGTCGTCGGCACCGATGTTCTTGACTGCAGTCTTGACACGGGTACGCAGTTCGCTCTTGACGGCCTTGTTGCGGTCGGCTGCCTTGGCATTGGTGAGAATGCGCTTCTTCTGGCTCTTGATGTTCGCCACGTGCGAAATCCTTCTGTAGAGGTTGGTTGTCCTCGGCGGGCCGAGAACAGGCTGCGTGAGCCTATCGGTGGTTGAATCGTCTGCCACCAAGGCGAATGAGATTGATCGGGTCGGAATCCGATGGGACATCTCGCACGCAGACCTCGCTGACCAGCCTGGTCCATACGGAAGCCCCCGATAGCATCGCGCTACCGCTCATGAACCTCGACCTCATCCGCAACTTCTCCATCATTGCTCATATCGATCACGGCAAGTCGACCCTGTCGGACCGGATCCTAGAGATGACCAATGCCGTCGAGATGCGTGACATGCGCTCGCAGTACCTCGACACGATGGACCTCGAACGCGAGCGAGGCATCACGATCAAGGCCCAGAACGTGCGAGTCGATTGGAAGGGCCACACCCTTCACCTCATCGATACACCTGGCCACGTTGACTTTGGTTATGAGGTCAGCCGCAGCCTTGCCGCATGTGAAGGCGTGGTCCTCGTGGTCGACGCAGCGCAGGGGATCGAGGCGCAAACGCTTGCCAACTGCTATCTGGCCCTTGAACACGATCTTGAGATCGTGGCGGTACTCAACAAGATCGATCTTCCAGCGGCAGATCCAGATCGCTACGCCGGCGAAATCGAGACCGTTCTCGGTATCCCCGCTGACCAGATCTTGCGGATCTCGGCCAAGACCGGGATGGGCGTCCCAGACCTGCTCGACGCGATCGTGGCACGCATCCCGCCACCAATTGGCGATCCAGCCGCGCCGCTGCAGGCGCTGATCTTCGATAGCCAGTACGACCAGTACCGCGGTGTGGTCAGCAGCATCCGGGTCATGAACGGCACGATCACAAGTGGCGCGAAGCTCAAGTTCATCAACGCAGGCACCGCACAGGAAGCCGTCGAGATCGGCGTGCGCAGGCCGATCATGACGGCGATGCCCGAACTTGGTCCGGGCGAAGTCGGCTACTTGATCGCGGGCATCAAAGACGTCGGCCAAGCGCGAAGCGGCGAGACCGTCACCACGTTCATCGGGTCGGCGACCGAGCCTCTCGCCGGTTATCGCGACCCGAAACCAATGGTCTTCTGTGGTCTCTATCCGATCGACGGCGACGACTTCGAAAACCTCCGCGAGAGCATTGAGAAGTTGCGCCTCAACGACGCCTCGTTGACGTACGCCCCCGAATCTTCTGGGGCCCTCGGATTCGGTTTCCGGTGCGGTTTTCTTGGTCTGCTTCACATGGAGATCGTGATGGAGCGGCTGGAGCGCGAGTTCAACCTTGCGCTCATCGCGACCGCACCGAGCGTCGAGTACCGAGTCACCAAGACCGACGGCACCATCGAACTGGTCGACAACCCAGCGGACCTCCCGCCGCCGCAGAAGATCAACTTCATCGAAGAGCCCTACTACCGGGTCGGCATCATCACGCCCAAGGAGTACACCGGCACCCTGATGGATCTCTGTCAGACCCGGCGCGGCGACATGAGCAAGCTGGAGTACCTGTCACCAGAACGAGTCGAGTTGCACTACAAGGTCCCTCTTGCTGAAGTGGTGGTGGACTTCTTCGATCAGATGAAGAGCCGCACGCAGGGCTACGCAAGCCTCGACTACGAACTCGACGGCTACCGCCGCAGCGATCTGGTCATGGTCGACCTCTGGCTCAACGGTGAGCCTGCCGATGCCTTCAGCACCATCGTCCATCGCGACAAGGCGTTCGACTACGGCCGGCGAATGTGCGAGAAGCTGAAGGAACTCATTCCGAGGCAGATGTTCGACGTCCCGATCCAGGCCGCAATCGGCGGCAAGGTGATCGCCCGCGAAACCGTCAAAGCCAAGCGCAAGGATGTGCTTGCCAAGTGCTACGGCGGCGACATCACCCGCAAGCGCAAGCTGCTGGAGAAGCAGAAAGAGGGCAAGAAGAAGATGAAGTCGATCGGCCGGGTCGAGATCCCGGGCGACGTGTTCATCGCTGCGCTCAAACTCGACGACTGATCGATAGGCGATCTCGGACATGGCATCGCGGTTCGGGTCATCCCAGACATTCCGATCGCTACAGAACCGAAACGCGCGGGTCTTTTTCCTCGGTCTGGCTCTTTCCAACATCGGGACGTGGCTGCAACTGACAGCGATGTCGACGTTGGTGTACAGCATCACCGGCAAGGCGACCGATGTCGGGCTGACGATCGCGACCCAATTCCTCCCGACGCTTCTGCTCGGTGCATGGGCTGGAGCAGTCGCGGACCGGGTCGACCGGCGCCTGATGACGCTGATCACGCAGTCGCTGCTCTGCGCCCAGGCAGTGGTGTTGGCGGTACTCGATCTCATTGGCGTCATCAACCTGCCCATCATTTACGCGCTTTCGCTGACTGTCGGCGTCATCAATGCGCTCGACAATCCGGCCCGCCGTGGCTTCGTGACCGAGCTCGTCGATCCGGTCGACATTCCCAATGCAATGTCGCTGAACACAGCCGTGATGACCGGATCGCGGATCTTCGGCCCGGCGCTCGCCGCAGTCTTGACCCGAACGATCGGAACGGGTTGGTGCTTTGCGATCAATGCCGCGTCGTTTCTCGCGATTGTCGTGTCTTTGGTGACAATCGACCGATCGACGCTGTGGCCGACCGTTCGTGCACCCCGCGGGGGAACGCCCGTGCGCGACGCTCTCCGGATGGTGGCCGGCAATCGTCGGCTTCTGCTGGTCTTCGTTGTTCTCACGATCGTGTCGACCGTCGCGTTCAACTACAGCGTGAGCCTGGTCCGCCTGGCCGACAAGCGCTTCGATGACGCAGGCCTGTTCGGTCTGATGCTCGCAGTGGTCAGCATCGGCAGCCTGGCCGGGTCGTTGCGGACCGCAAACTTACAAACGGTGTCGGTCCGATACTTTCTGATCAACACCGTCGTGCTGGGTGTTGCGGGCATCGGCGTGGCATGGGCCCCGAACGTTCCAGTGGCATTGGTGGTTTGCATTCCGCTCGGGTTCGGGGGAGCCGCCTTTATCTCTGCGTCGAACTCGATTTCGCAGCAGGAGTGTCCGCCAGAGATGCGCAGCCGAATCCTTGCGCTGATCGCTGTGGCGTTTCTTGGCTCGACGCCCATCGGGGCGCCGATCACGGGTTGGATCGGCGATCATGTCAGCGCGGAGTGGAGCCTCGCTTACGGCAGCGTCTTGGCTCTCGTAGCGGCGATCGCAGCGGCCGCGATGCTCACGAGAGCGCGGCACCCACCTGCCGGCTGGCGGAGATGATTGCCAACAGCAGCAGATCGGCTATCACTGAAGAGATGCGCACCGATCGCTCGATTCTCTGGTTTCGCCGAGATCTCCGGCTCCTCGATCACCCGGCCCTGCATCACGCGGCGAGGGAGGGTCGCGAGGTCGTGCCGACCTTCGTGGTCGATCCGGCCCTGACTGGTCCGAGCGGCGCAGCGCGACTGGCGTTTCTGTTCCGGTCGCTCAGGTCGCTCGACGAGTCGATGGGTGGTCGGTTGATCGTTCGGGTCGGAGATCCGACGATCGTCATTCCCTCTCTCGCCCTGGAGACGGATGCCAGCGAGGTCGTCGTGACGCGTGACTATGCCCCGTACGGCCGTCGCCGTGATGCAGCGGTCGGTGAACTGCTCGCTGCGATGGGCGTCGAATTTGTTGGTCGAGGCACTCCGTATGCCGTGCCACCCGGTCGCGTCACCAAGTCCGACGGCACTCCGTATGCCGTGTTCACCCCGTTTTCCAAAGCCTGGATGAGCGCTGGTTGGCCGGAGCCCGTTGGTAGCGTCGACGTCAACTGGTTCGACTCTGCGTCGCTCGTCAGCGAGCCGATTCCAGAGGATCCGTCGCTCACCTGCGCGCTACCGCCCGTTGGCGAAGAAGCGGCTCATCTACGTTGGGAGTCGTTCCTCGGCGACGGACTGGACGACTACGAACGGTGCCGCAACGATCCGTCCAAGCCGGGAACGAGTCGGCTCAGCCCGTACCTGCGCTGGGGCCAGATTCATCCGCGTCAACTGCTCAATGACCTCGGCGACGCTCCAGGTCACGCGACGTTCCGCAAGGAATTGGCGTGGCGAGACTTCTATGCCGACGTGCTGTTCCATCATCCGTCGAGCGCCCGCGACAACCTGCAACCCAAATTGAGCTCCATGGTGCTCGATACGGACGCATCGGCTCGGCAGCGATTCGACGCATGGGCGACTGGTCATACCGGGTTCCCGATCGTCGACGCCGGGATGCGCCAGATGCTCGCAACAGGTTGGATGCATAACCGGGTTCGAATGATCGTTGCCAGCTTCCTGATCAAGGATCTCCATCTGCCTTGGCAGTGGGGTGCGCGCCACTTCATGCGTCATCTCGTCGACGGGGATTTGGCCTCCAATCAGCATGGCTGGCAATGGACTGCAGGGACGGGAACGGATGCGGCGCCGTACTTCCGGGTCTTCAATCCAACGAGTCAGAGCGAGCGTTTCGATCCCACCGGCGCCTACATCCGGGCATGGGTACCCGAACTCGCACATGTCGGAGACCGCGATATTCACGCTCCCGCATCGCCAATGGTCGATCATGGGGTCGAGCGTGCAGAGGCGTTGAAGCGCTATCGGGAGGCGACGGGCCGATAGCCTCGCTAGGGCAATGCTCGACGACCGCAAGACCGCAATTCTGAGGGCTGTCGTGCAGGAGTACATCACGACTGCGCAGCCTGTTGGATCCACGCATGTCTCCGACGCGCCCGGCGTGCACGTCTCGTCCGCAACGGTCCGCAACGACATGGCAATCCTGGAGCAGGACGGCTTTCTCATCCAGCCGCACACGAGTGCCGGACGGATTCCAACGGACAAGGGCTACCGGTTCTTTGTCGACCACCTCACGCCAGCCGGCCGACTCGACGACCAAGCCGCGCTCGAGGTCGGCGAGTTCTTCGGCCGTGCCCACGGACGGCTCGAAGAACTGCTGTCACGTACCAGTGACCTGCTCGCCCACCTGACCCACTACGCCGCTGTTGTTGTCGGCCCGAACACCCAGAGCGCAGTCGTGCGCTCGGTTCATCTCGTTGGGTTGTCGCCTCGCCTGGCGACGGTCGTGGTGGTTCTGTCGAACGGGCATGTCCAGAACCAGTCGATCGAGTTGTCCGAAGAGATCTCCGAGGCCCGCCTGGCTGCGGCGACCGTCGTCCTACAAACGGCGATGATCGGCAAGGCTGTCGGCACGATCTCGGAGTTTGCGCCATCGGGTGACTCCGATGTCGATCGAGTGTGCGCACAGGCGCGCAGCGCGCTGCAGACCGACGGTGATGAATCTCAGGTATTCGTCGGTGGCGCAGCCTCGGTTGCGAATGCGTTCGACGCGGTCGACGTCGTTCGTTCGGTACTGACCACGCTGGAACAACAGTACGTGGTGGTGTCATTGGTTCGAGATGTCATCGACCGGGGTCTCACGGTTGCGATCGGGGCCGAGCATGGGCTCGAACCACTCGTTTCTTGTTCTGTCGTGGTCAAATCCGTCACCGTCGACGGTGAGCAACTCGGCACGGTCGGGGTACTCGGGCCGACACGAATGAATTATCCGCAGGCACTCGCCACCGTCGACGTGGTGAGTGACCGCTTGGGCCGCCGATTGGCGGAGGGTTAGGACAACAGTGGCCGATTTCTACGAATTGCTGGGCGTCTCACGCTCGGCCTCAACAGACGACCTCAAGAAGGCCTATCGGCGCAAGGCGAGGGAATTACATCCGGATGCCAATCCAGATGACGCTGCGGCGGAGGCAAAATTCAAGGAAGTCGCTCGGGCTTACGAAACCCTCAGCGACCCCGACAGTCGGGCCCGCTACGACCGGTACGGTGAAGAGGGGCTGGGAAGCGGCGGCAATTCGGGCTTCGGCGGCGGTGCCGGAGGTGGGCTCGGGGACCTCTTTGATGCGTTCTTCGGTGGCGGCGGATCACCGTTCGTCGGCGGTAATCGAGGTGGGCCCGCAGGTCCACCCCGCGGTCAGGATCTCGAAGTCGTGGCCGATCTCTCGTTCGAACAGGCCGTGTTCGGGGCAACGGTCCCGGTTACGCTGCGCACGGCCGCAGCGTGCGGCGATTGCAGCGGGACGGGCGCTGGTTCGGGTACGCAGCCCGTCACCTGCTCGGAGTGCAACGGCCGTGGTCAGGTTCAGCGGGTGCGTCAGAGCCTGCTCGGCCAGATGATGACCACATCGCCATGCGCGCGTTGCAGCGGCACCGGTCAGGTCATCGTCACGCCGTGCCCTACGTGTTCGGGTGATGGCAGAGTGGTGACCGACAAGACCTATCAGGTCGACGTTCCCGCCGGAGTCGACACCGGCTCGACCTTGCGTTTGACCGGGCGCGGCGCAGTCGGCCCTCGGGGTGGCGGTGCAGGAGATCTCTATGTGCACATCCGTGCCGCTGCCCACGATCGCTATCGGCGCGAGGACAACGACCTCGTCACCGACCTCGCCGTCTCGATCGCCCAGGCATCGCTCGGTACCCGGTTCACCCTAGAAACCCTCGACGGCGACGAAGAACTCGAAGTGCCAGCGGGTACCCAGCCGGGGCGCGAATTCGTGCTTCGGGGCCGAGGCGTCCCACGTTTGCAGGGCCGCGGTCGCGGCGACCTCCGTGTTCGCACGAGAGTGGAAGTGCCAACCAAGTTGTCCGACGACGAGACGGAGCTTCTGCGGTTGTTCGCTCAGAGTCGGGGCGAGTACGTCGAACCGCACGAGAAGGGTTTGTTCTCGCGCATCAAGTCGGCCTTTTCGTGAACGATGCGTTGCGCCGTACAGCAGCGCACGTTTTCGTCGACTCGCTTGAACATCCCGTACTCGACGAAGGTGATTCCCATCATCTCCAGCGCGTGCTGCGGCTGCGCGATGGCGAGATGGTTTCGGTCAGTGACGGTCGTGGAGCGTGGCGAACGTGCCGGTTCGTCGTGGGCGCAGCGTTGCGGCCATACGGTGCCATCACGCTCGATCGTCAGGTGCGCCAGACGGTCACGATCGGCTTCGCTCTACCCAAGGCTGACCGTCCCGAGTGGATCGTTCAGAAGCTGACCGAGATCGGGGTCGACCAAATCCTGATCCTGCGTACAGAACGCAGTGTCATCAGGTGGGATGGTGAACGCGCCGATCGCCAGCTAGCCAAGTTGAACAAAGTTGCCCGAGAAGCATCGATGCAGAGTCGAAGAGTTTTTCTCCCGCATCTCGTGGGCCCGATAAATCTCGATGCAGTGAGCAGCGTCGTCGCGGCATCGGCCAATGGCTTTGGAATGGGCATTGCGCTCGCCGAGCCGGGCGGGCGCCAACTCAGCGTTGACACGCCCGTTATCCTGATCGGCCCGGAAGGCGGCTGGTCCGCGCAAGAAATTGCGACCATGCCAGACCATGTCAACCTCGGTACGACAATCCTGCGGGTCGAGACAGCCGCGTTGGTCGCAGCGGCTCGCCTCGTCGCGCTACGTGACGCCGGGTGAGATGTCGGTCACGGAACGCGCTGAAACTCCCCCGAGCCAACTCGTTCTGCTACTCACAGTTGCCAAACACTGCAGAGTGTGGTTGAATTCTCAATGCTTCACACAAAGCGCGTCTGTGGCGGGCGCAGGAGGAACCAAGATGCGTGAGTATGACGACGATGATGTCACATCATCTCCCTATAGTCGCAAGGTCGGTGAACGACTTCGTGTCATTCGCCGCCAAAAGCGCCTGAGTCTCCAAGACGTCGAGGCCACGTCGCGGGATGAGTTCAAAGCCAGCGTGCTCGGTGCGTACGAGCGTGGCGAGCGGGCGATTTCGGTTCCGCGCCTCGAACGATTGGCATCGTTCTATAACGTTCCAGTCGACCAATTGT
>JANOQU010000587.1:0-6542 GCA_031422355.1 Actinomycetes bacterium | reverse complement strand
CGTCTTCGGCAGTTTTGATCAACGGCATCACCCATACCCAAGGGCCGTACAAGTGCGCCAATGCAGTCGTCGACGGATACGCCGTGAGGACCAACAACCTGCCGTGCGGGGCGATGCGCGGGTTCGGGGTCGTGCAGGCGTGTTTCGCTCACGAGAGCCAGATGGACAAACTTGCCGTTGCGTGTGATCTCGATCCGGTCGAGATCCGGCTGCTGAACGCCATCGAACAGGGTGACGCTCTAATCACTGGCCAAGTCATCGAGAATGTCGCCCCGGTTGCCCGCTGCATTCGCGAAACCGCCGCTCTGCCACTGCCGACAGAGCCCGTCGGTGGCCACGATGCCGATCCGATGCGACTTCCCGGTGGCGCCGGCCGCACGGCAGATGTCTCCAATGTCCGCCGCGGCATCGGCTTCGCCGTCTCAATCAAGAACCTGATGTACAGCGAGGGGTTCGACGATTACTCCACCGCTCGATGTCGGCTTGCAGACGGCGTGGCCACGTTGAAATTTGCAACGAGCGAGGTCGGCCAAGGTTTCGTCACGATCGCTGGGCAGATTGCCCGCAGCGTGCTCGGCGTCGACGACGTGTTGTTGGATCCGATCGATACCGGCGTGGGCTCTGCAGGTTCCACGTCAGCCTCACGCCAGACCTGGATGAGCGGGGGAGCGGTCAACGCAGCGTGCCTCAAGGTTCGAGGCTTGTTGTTCGAACGGGTTGCGGCAGACACCGGCATTGCCGTTGAAATGATCCGGATCGACGGCAACGACATCGTCGCGACGGACGGCAGCCTTCGTATCTCGGTCGTCGACGCGACCACCGGAGTCGAATTCGATGAGACCGTCGAGTTCCGCCACGCACCGACCGAAGACCTCGACGAGAACGGCCAGGGCAACTGCCATACGGCGTTCGCCTTCGTTGCCCACCGGGCGGTCGTGGATGTGGATCCGGAACTCGGCCTGGTCAAGGTGATCCAGATTGCGACCGCCCAAGACATCGGCCGCGCCCTCAATCCGCTCAGCGTTCGTGGTCAGATCGAGGGCGGTATCGCCCAGGGTCTCGGCCTGGCCGTGATGGAAGAGATCATCATGACCAACGGTCGAGTCCGCAATCCCAGTTTTACCGATTACCTCCTTCCGACTTTTCTGGATATGCCAGATGTCGTCATCAGCATGATCGAGGAGCCTGATCCGATTGCGCCGCTTGGCGCGAAGGGTGTGGGCGAGTCGCCGACGATCTCGAGTACACCTGCCATCGTCGCCGCGATCCGGGATGCAATTGGCAAACCGCTCCATCGAGTGCCGGTGCGTCCGACCGACATCGTCTTCTGACTGGCGCCATCGGCCCTGGGGTCAGGTCGGTCATGTCGGCTAGGTTGGCCGTTCGTTCAATCAATCCAGGAGCAAGAGCGGTGTCTTCCGAGCGCGAAATCATGTCATGGGAAATTTTCGGCGAAGCCTCTCGGGCGCTCGCCCAGATGGTTGCCGACGATGGCTACGAACCAGACATGATCCTGTCCATTGCCCGCGGCGGACTGCTGATCGGAGGTGCCCTCGGATACGCCCTGTCCGTCAAGAATGTGTACACGATGAATGTGGAGTTCTACACCGGCGTCGACGAGCGTCTCGAGGTTCCTCGCATTCTGCCTCCGGCGCCCGACTTCGTCGACGTCTCCGATGCCAGGATTCTGATCGCCGATGATGTCGCTGACACAGGCCACACGCTGCGGAGCGTGTTCGACTTCTGCAATGGCAAGGTCGCCGAGGTGCGCAGTGCGGTCTTGTACGAGAAGTCGCATTCCGTGGTGCAATGCGAATACGTGTGGAAGCGGACCGATCAATGGATCAACTTTCCGTGGAGCGACAAGGACCCCGTCGCCCGGCGCGACTGGAGCGTCAAGGACGCATAGGCCACCGGCCCCGTTTCAGCCGTGGTCGCGCAGCACGACCATCGCAGCATTGCGACCGCTCGCCCCCCATACACCGGCACCGGGGAAGGTCGCGGCACCGGTGATGTACAACCCCCGGACCGTCGTTTCGTATCGCGTGAGTTCGGGATTCTTGTTACGTAGCGCAGCAAGCGGGCCGCCCGCGAAGCTGGTTGCGTGACCTCGTGGCAGGTTGAACTCTCGCTCGTAGGACACAGGCGTCATCACCCGCCAATCCTCGATGGACTCAAGAAATCCGGGCTCGACGAGGGTTGAGTATTGGTCTAGCCATCGTCGTGGCTCTGCGTCGTTGTGCCAGCCGCCAGCGAAGTTGTACGGGGTATAGATCGCCTCGAGGCTCAGTACGTGTCGTCCAGGCGGTGCCATCGTTGGATCCATGACCGTCGGAACGTTGACGAGCAGTCCCGGCTGACCCAAGATCATGCCCCGCTCCATCAGCGACGAACCGCGGTGCATCTCTGCGATCGACGGAGCGACAGCAGTCGTGCACGCGCTGACATCGATGCCGAGTCGGTTGAAGTCGTCGGTCTGAGTCGAGCGAAGTCGCGGAACTTGCGTCATCACAGCGTCGATTTTGGATTCGTAACCCTGGGCATGGGGGATCGCTCGCCAACGCTGGATGAGGTTGTCAGCCGCTGGCGGTGGACTCGACAAGAACTCGAGGAACGTGCGATGCGGATCGCACGCCGAGATCACTGCATGGGACCGGATTTCTGTGCCGTCGATCAGCGTCACGCCGACCACTCCGGTGTTGTCACACAGAATCGTCGCGACCCGACTGTGCAGTCGCAAGTCACCGCCGTAGCCGACGAACGCACCGGCGATGGCGTCAGTGAGCGCACCGCTTCCCCCGACAGGACGGCCGACCGAGGCGACATGACGCATCGCGTACGTCAATGCACCGAGGCCCGAACCGGCCATCTCGGGTGAGATCCCCCAGACCATTGGGCCAACGGCCAGCGCTGGCGCACGCAGTGCCTCGGTTGAAAAATATGAACGCATCACGTCGGCAGCGCTGCGTTGACTCCATCGCAACAACGTGGAGACGCCGCGCATTCGCTTGTCGAACACTGTGCGAGTCAGGCCGCTGAGCGATGGAGGTTCTGCGGCGGCTTGAAGCACCAACCGAACCGCCGGTAGCGCAGCTTTGAGGTAATGGCGGTACCCCTCGACCTCACGAGGGTGCAACAGCGTCAGGGCGTCGATGGTGCGGTCGATGTCATGAAAGATCGGCCACGGTTTCGGATCGTCCCAGGTGACGTTCAATTGCGAAGGCTCGACATCGAGGTACTGCAGACCGTGGGCGGCAAGGTCGAGTTCGTCGATGACCGGGGTGGTCCGAAACGTGAGATGGTCACAGTTGCAGATGTTGACGGTGGCCCCGCCGTATGACTCGCTTCCAGCCGTCCCGCCGACAGCGCTGCGGGCCTCGACCAACGTGGTGCGCAGTCCCGCTCTGGCCAGATACGCAGCGGTCACCAATCCGTTATGGCCGGCCCCGATGACGACAGCATCAACATCAATGTCAGGCACTGGCCCATTCTGCCCGGAGCGCTAGCGTGAGCACGTGACCGATCCGAAACTCCCGCATCCCGCGATTGCCCGCCGGCGGCGGCACTTCGCCGACTTGGCCGGACCGGACGTGCAACGGTTGCTGACCGATCGATCGATTCTCGTCCAGCCGCTCGGCGCCATCGAGCAGCATGGACCGCACCTTCCTCTGAACACCGATCTGATCATCGCCCAGAGCGTGGCCGAGGCGGCCGTGGATCGATTCGGTGACGAAGTCGATGCCTGGGTCCTGCCACCCCTGGCGTACACGAAGTCCAACGAGCATGCATGGTCGGCGGGCACGATCTGGTTATCGGCCACGACGTTGCTGGCGGTGCTCGACGACATCGGACGGTGCGTTGCGACAACCGAAGCCAAGCGCCTGGTGTTCCTGAATGGCCACGGCGGCAACAGCACACTCGTGGGGACCGCCAATCGCGAGATCCGCCTCCATCACGGACTGATGACCTTTCTGACACATCCAGGAGTCCCTCCCGATCAGGGCGGAACATCGGATCCTGGCGAGCACGGAATGGGCGTTCACGGCGGTGCCGAGGAGACGAGCGTAATGTTGCATCTCGCTCCGCACCTCTGTGACATGTCCAAAGCCGAACGGCGGATCCCGCACGGCATGATCGGGAACACGTACGTCAAGTTCGGTGGCGCGGTCAGCTTCGGATGGATGTCGAACGACTTCTTCGCCGACGGCTATATCGGCGATCCCACCGTCGCCACGCCAGAGCGAGGTCGAGAACTGTTCGAGGGCTCAGTCACGGCGTTCGGCGAAGCCCTTCGCGAGATCAGTACGTTCAACTTCGGCCGATGACATTCAGCGAGCATGTCATGAACCGCACTCTTCGGGTTGACGCAGATCGGCTCTGGCGTCGACTGACAGAACTTGGCGAGATCGGTGTCGTACACGGCCCCAATGGGGAACTGGGCTGTGCCCGACTCGCGCTGACCGACGCCGACCGCGATGGGCGGGATCTTGTGGTTGCTTGGATGCATGATCTTGGCCTCCTCGTCACGGTCGATGCGATCGGCAATGTCGTTGCCACCCGACCCGGATCGGACCCCACCGCGAGGGCGGTGATGACTGGATCCCACATCGACACTGTCCGAACCGGTGGACGTTTCGACGGCAACCTCGGCGTACTCGCTGGGCTGGAAGTCGTCGAGACGCTGATCCAAAACAACGTGACGACGCGACGGCCGATTCAGGTCGCGTTCTTCACCGACGAAGAGGGTGCCAGGTTCGCTCCGGACATGCTCGGCAGCCTGGTCTACGTGGGTGGGCTGGCGTTGGAGGACGCACTTGACGCCACCGCTGCTGACACCGGGGCGCGCCTCGGGGACGAACTCGCCCGGATCGGCTACGCCGGGCCGACCCCGTGCCCGGCGGCCGCAGCCCCTCATGCATTCGTAGAACTCCACATCGAGCAGGGGCCTGTCTTGGAGGACCATGGCGTGACGATCGGGGTCGTCACCGGCGTACAGGGCATCTCGTGGAACGAGTTCACGATCAGCGGTCGGTCTGCCCACGCCGGCACGACGCCGCTCCGGCTTCGGCGAGATCCGGTCGTACCAGCCGCTTCGATTGTCGTCGAGGCGCGTCGACTCGCGGTCGAGATGGGTGGCACGCAGGTCGCGACAGTCGGCCGGATCGACCTTTTCCCGAATCTGATCAATGTGATCGCAGATCGCGTCACGTTCTCCGTCGACCTGCGCAACACCGACGAGCAATTGTTACAACACGCGGAGGCAGACTTGCTCGCCTTCGCCCGCGAAGCATGTGCGCTCGAAGGCTGCACGATCGACGTCCGGCCACTCGCCAGGTTCGAGCCAGTCCGTTTCAACGCCGACATGATCGATCGAGTCGAGCGCGTTGCGAGCTCGATCGGCGCGAGCACGATGCGGCTCCCTTCGGGTGCAGGTCACGATGCACAGATGCTTGCCAGAATCTGCCCGACCTCGATGATCTTCGTGCCCTCGGTCAACGGCTTGTCGCACAACATCGCCGAATACACCCTTCCCAGCGATATTGGCGCCGGCGCCGACGTTCTGCTTCAGACCATGCTGGAGCTTGCGAACTCCCCATCGGACAACGCCTGAGCAACGGTTTGGCGTCTGAAAGTGCGTCACACGTGTGCGCTATGGTGGGGCAAGTTGTGTGTACCGAAGGAGTTGGGTCCCCTTGCCCTCGTGGATTCTTGCGATCGATTTTGGAACCAGTTACACCGTCGCGGCCTCCAAGATCGGTGAGCGTTCGCCTGAGGTAATCGAGATCGCCGGTGAGCGGCGAGTTCCTTCTGTGATCATGGTGGACTCGGCTGGCGCCATCGTCGTCGGGCGTATCGCTGACGACTTGTCGGCAACCCACCCCGAGAGCACGTTGCGGGCCCTCAAGAACCGACTTGGCGACCAGGCCCCAGTTGTGTTGGACGGTCGTCCACATCAAGTCGTCACGCTGGTTGCAGCGTTGCTTCGTCAGATCTACGCGGATTCGGTGCGTCAGATGGGTGAGCCGCCTCTGGAGGTGCGCCTGACACATCCGGCCACATGGAACCGGCCACGCCTCAACCGCCTTCTCGAAGCCGCGGCCAAGGCCGAGCTCCCGAATCCGGCCCTCGTCCCGGAACCAGTGGCGGCGGCGCTGTCGTTTGCGAGCGAGGTCGGCGTCCAGTCCGGTGCCCATGTGGTGGTGTACGACTTGGGTGGCGGCACGTTCGACACCGCAGTCGTGACCTCAAATGGGGGAGGGTTCAACATCGTTGGCCGCCCGAGTGGCGACCAGAACATCGGCGGCGAACTGTTCGACGAGATCATCGTCAATCATCTCGGCGAGCAGCTTCCGGCCGATGCATGGGAAGAAATCCAAGTCGGTGACAAGCCGCTCTGGCAGCAAGTCGGAGCGACGCTCCGAAACGAGGCACGCAAGGCGAAAGAGACACTGTCGGGCAACGCCTACGCAGATCTCATCGTGCCACTTCCAACAGGGCTCCAGCAGATCCGGATCACGCGCGAGGAGTTCGAGGAACTGGTC
>JANOQU010000586.1:0-7913 GCA_031422355.1 Actinomycetes bacterium | reverse complement strand
CAACACTCTGTTGAACGACAACTCCATCGACGACCGGCTTCGCGGCTACCCGACCTGGGTGAGCAGCCGCAACCTGGCCAATGAGGCCAGCGACGAAAGCGTCCAGGCGTTGGTCGATGCGGTCGTTGCCCGCTACGACATCCCTCAGCGCTGGTACAGCCTCAAGGCGCGCGCTCTCGGCGTCGACCGACTCGCCGACTACGACAGAAACGCCTCGGTCGCGTCAGCCGACGCCACGATCGGTTGGTCGGCCGCGACTGAAATCGTCACCGATGCCTATTCCTCCTTCAGCGGAGAACTGGCAAGCATCGTGCAACGGTTTCTTCGCGAGGAGTGGATCGACGCTCCAGCGACGCCGGGCAAACGTGGTGGGGCATTCTGCGCCTACACGGTGCCGACGCATCACCCCTATGTGATGCTCAATTGGACGGGTAGTCCGCGTGACGTGGCGACGCTGGCACACGAACTCGGACACGGCGTTCACGGTTATCTGTCCCGCGGTCAGGGTGTGTTTCAAATGAGCACACCGCTCACGCTGGCCGAGACAGCATCGGTTTTCGGTGAGACAGTCACCAGCAAACGGCTCCTGAGCACCCTCACCGACCCCAACGAACGGTTCGCATTGCTGGCGTCCACGCTGGAGGATTCGATCGCAACGGTGTTCCGTCAGGTTTCGATGAATCGGTTCGAACATGCCGTGCACACGGCACGGCGTACCGAAGGTGAACTCGCGGTAGAACGCTTCAACGAGTTGTGGGAGGAGTCCCAGGCGGCGATGTTCGGCCCTGCCGTGGAGATCACCGAGGGATATCGCAGTTGGTGGAGCTACATCCCGCACTTCATCCACACGCCCGGCTATGTGTACGCCTACGCATATGGGCAACTGCTTGCGCTGAGTGTCTATCGTCGATATGAAGAGGTGGGCGACGAGTTCGTTCCGCGCTATCTCGATCTGTTGCGAGCCGGCGGATCGATGAGCCCGCAAGAACTCGGTCAAATCGTCGACTGCGACCTCGCCGACCCAGAATTTTGGACCGGCGGGCTGGCGATCGTCGACGAACAACTGACGGCGGCCGAGCAAGCAGCGACGGCGGCCGGGCGGATCTGAGCAACCCCGTAGCAGTCCGCGGTTTGTGCACGACGGCATGACACAATCGAGCCGTGCGCGTCCGTCCGGCTGGACTTCTCGCAGTTGGTGGGCTGCTGATCGTGGTTGCCTCTGCATGCCATCAATTCGTGGGAATCGACGATGATGCCCGTCTCTCTGCAGGGCCAGAACCGGTCACTGTGCCACTGAGCTTGGAGTTGCCGGTACTCACCACCATCGAGCAGGTCGCATCTCAGGCCGTTGCAATCGAGATCGGCGCAGGAGGAGTTGGAGGGTCGGGCTTGTCGACGATCGTCGGTCCCGCGTCGGTATCGATCGACGCTGCGCGGAGTGGCCCAGTGATGAGGCGAGCAACATTCGCATTCAGCGGCGACACGCTCATTCATTCGCCATTGGTCAACCGGGCCAACGGCAATGCCGGCGGGATCGGGTTCGACTTTGCGCCGATGTTCGCACGAATCGCACCCGTGATCTCAGGTGCCGACTACGCAATCTGCCATCTCGAAACCCCGATTGCGCCGCCCGGAACCCCACTGTCTACATACCCGATGTACGGCGTTCCGGCAGAAGTGACCGCCGGAATCGCCTCTGCGGGCTACGACCGTTGTAGCACCGCGAGCAATCACACGATGGACCGTGGCGTTGCCGGTATCGATGCAACAGTCGACGCGTTGCTCGCGGCTGGCCTGACCCAAGCCGGCATGGCCCGGACGCCCGAAGAGTCCGTCGTTGCGATTGTCGATGTCAAGGGAATCGCCGTTGCCCACCTCAGCTTCACGATGGATCTGAACGGAGGCCGACTGCCGGCGACACAGCCGTGGCGGAGCAACATCATCGACGCCGAGGCGATCATTGCCGGCGCCCATGACGCTCGTGTCCGTGGCGCAGACGTTGTGATCGTCAGCCTGCATTGGGGAACCGAGCGAGTCTCCAATCCCAACACGTTCCAACTCAATGTTGCCGATCGGGTCACCGCGTCGGGCGAGGTCGACTTGATCGTCGGACATCATGCGCACGTGATCCAGCCGATCCGCCAGGTCAACGGCCACTGGGTGGTGTTCGGTATGGGGAACTTTCTGTCGAACATGCCGACCGGTGATACGTGGCCGGCCAGCAGCCAGGACGGCATGCTCGTGACTGTCGCGATCGCCGAGCAGGCCGATGGTCGATTCGTCGTCGAACAGCCGTCAGTCGTGCCTACGTGGGTCGATCGCGACGACGACTGGGTGATCCACCCCGTCATCACCGACCTCGTCGATCCGCTGGTTTCTCACCGTGTGAAGTCCCAGCTCGCGGTATCGCTCGAAAGGACTCGATGGGTCGTTGGCGACTTCGTGGTCTCTGGTTGACGCCGTCACACCAGGCACGATTTGTCGTCGATCAATCGGCTACCGTGCTGCTCGCATGGCGACACTCCGGTTCAGCTTCGGCACGATGGGTTCCGGGAAGAGCACCCTGGCGCTGCAGATTCACCACAACCTGTCGTCGAGGAATTTACGTGGGCTGCTGCTCACCAAACTCGACAGGGAGGGGACCCAGATCACGAGTCGGTTGGGTGTGTCCGCTCCGGCATGGGAGGTGCATCCGACGCTGGACCTCTACGACCTCGCCAACGCGCAGGGTCCGTTGTCGTTCATGGTCTGCGACGAGGCCCAGTTCTACACCGTGGAACAGTGCGATCAATTGGCCAGGGTCGTCGATGACCTCGGCGTCGATGTGTTCGCGTTCGGCCTGATCACTGACTTTCGGGGCCTGCTCTTCGACGGAACGAAGCGGTTGCTCGAAATCGCCGATGATCGAGTTGCGCTGCAGGTCGAGGCCAGGTGCTGGTGCGGTCAACGGGCCACCCACAACGCGCGGCTCGTCAACGGACGAGTCGTCTATGAAGGCGAGACGGTCGTCGTTGGTGACACAACCGATGAGCAGGAGCAACCGCTGTTCGGCGACGTCGTCCGCTATGAACTGCTCTGCCGCCGCCACTACGCGGGTGGAGAGCTGGGCTGAGTCAGTTCCAGGCGCAGGGCAGGCGCTTGATTCCATTGATGAAGAAGCTCTGGAGATACTCAGGTTCTCCGGTGATTCGAATGTTCGGAAGCCGTTTGCGGATCTCGTCGAACATCACACTGATTTCGCGGCGAGCCAGGTTCGCGCCGAGGCAGAAGTGCGGGCCACCGGCCCCGAAGCCGGCTTGAGCCGGCAGCAGGCTGCGACGCACATCGAACTCGTACGGGTTGGCGAACACCCGCTCGTCCCGATTCGCCGAGTTGTACCAGAGCACCACTTTGTCGCCCTCTTTCAGTTGCTGCCCAGCGAGCACTGTGTCCTGCGTCGCCGTCCGGCGGAAGTGGATCACGGGCGTCGCGAAGCGCACGATCTCCTCGACGGCCGTCTTGGTGTTTGCTTCGAAGTCATCGAACCAGATGGCCTGCTGCGCAGGATTGTCGGTGAGCGCACGCATCCCGTGACTGATCGCGTTGCGGGTGGTCTCGTTGCCAGCGACCACCAGCAAGATGAAGAAGCTACCGAACTCTTGGGCCGTGAGCCGCTCGCCGTCGACGACGGCGTTCATCATTGCGCTCGTCATGTCCTCCCGAGGCGACGCGACACGGTCCTCGCCAAGCGCTTGGGCGTAGCTGAACATCTCCAGGGCGGCCGTCATCAACGCTTGCAGGGTTCCGCCGTACTCTGGATCGCCAGCACCGAGAATCACGTTGGTCCAGTTGAAGATCTGCTTGATGTCTGAGTCAGGGATTCCCATCATCTCGCAGATGATCTGGAGCGGAAGGGGAGCCGCCACCTCTTCGACGAAGTCACACTCACCGTTCGGAAACCGGTCCAACAATCCGTCGACGATCGCCTGAGCCTTGACCTGCACGTAGTCGTTGACCCTGGTGATCTCCTTGGGCGTGAAGCCCTTCGACACGATGTTGCGAAGGCGGAAGTGCTTTGGGTCGTCCATGTTGATCATCGACCCGAAGAACTCGTTCATCTCCTGTGGCATGTCACCGATGTTGCTGCCCTTGCCGCTACAGAACAGTTGGGCGTTGCGGCTTGCAGTCCACACGTCCTCGTAGCGGGTCAGCGCGTAGTAGCCAGGACCGACTGGGAAGGGGGAGCCCTCGAATTCGCGCTCCTTGAAGAACTGGAGTTCGGGTGTGTCCCGAAGCGTCTTGAAGGCGCCCTCGCGGTACTCGCGAGGTTGGTTCCAGAACTCGACTTCGGAGAGGTCGAACGAGCCAAGGGGGACGACAGGCAGATTCATCCTCGGGAAGCTACACGCGCAACCAATGAGAGCCGGGACCCGGGCGGATGGTCGGGCCACAGTCGAGCGTGATGGCAGCGGCGCCGTGACCTGTCGGTAGGATTTCGCTCGTTCGTTCACGTCCAGTGAGTTGCTACCCAGGGGGAGCCCATGCCCGAAGCCGTAATCGTCGCCACCGCCCGCAGCCCGATCGGTCGTGCCAACAAAGGCACGCTGACCACCATCCGTCCCGATGACATGTCGGCGCAGATTGTCAGAGCGCTGATGGCAAAGGTTCCGTCTGTGCAGGCCAGCGATATCGAGGATCTGATCATGGGCATCGGCCAACCGGCCGGCGAAGGGGGTTTCAACATCGGGCGGATGACTGCGATCCTGGCGGGCCTCGACGACGTCCCCGGCGTCACAGTCAACCGGTACTGCTCGTCCAGCTTGCAGACGATTCGGATGGCTGCCCATGCGATCATGGCGGGTGAAGGCGACTGTTTCATCGCTGCTGGCGTCGAGACCGTGAGCCGTTATTTCGCAGGAGCAAGCGACACCGCTCCGAATCCGGCGTTCAAGGAATCGGGTGCCCATACCCGCGAGCGCGCAGCAGGGGGTGCAGCGACATGGACGCCACAGCCGGGACTCCCCGATGCCTACATCGCAATGGGTCAGACGGCGGAGAACGTCGTTCAGCAGGAGGGTGTCAGCCGGGCCGACATGGACGAGTTCGCTAAGCGATCGCAGGACCTCGCGAGTGAGAACATCGCCAACGGGTTCTTCGCTGATGAGATCACGCCGATCACACTGGAAGACGGCACCGTCGTCAGCACCGATGACTGCCCTCGTGCCGGCACGACCCTGGAGGGTCTTGCCGGTCTCAAACCTGCGTTCCGTCCCGACGGCCAGGTCACGGCAGGAAACGCGTGCCCGCTCAACGACGGCGCTGCCGCAGTCATGGTGATGAGCGCCGAGAAGGCCAAGTCGCTCGGCCTCACGCCGCTCGCTCGGATCGTCGCGTCCGGTGTATCCGGTCTGAACCCCGAGATCATGGGGCTCGGACCGATCGAGGCTGTGCGCCAAGCGCTCAAGCGGGCCGGAATGACCATCGACGACATCGACCTCGTCGAGATTAACGAAGCGTTCGCTGCCCAGGTCCTACCGTCGGCCCGACACCTCGGCATCTCGATCGACAAGCTGAACGTGCACGGCGGCGGCATCGCCCTCGGTCATCCATTTGGGATGACTGGTGCACGAATCATGACGACGCTCATCCATGGCCTGCAGACGACCGACAAGACATTCGGACTCGAGTCGATGTGTGTCGGTGGAGGTCAGGGAATGGCGATGATTGTCGAGCGACTGAGCTGAAATTTCGAAAGTGAGTTGAAATGCTGAAGGTGAGGGCGTGGACAGCGATTCTGGTCGGGGCACTGCTGTGCCTCGGCCCGTTCGGCGTCACGTCTGTCGCCGCCGGCCAGCCAACGTCGGTTGGTTGCGTCGCCGACGCCGAACTCAAGATCGGCGACTTCGGCTCGAGCGTCATCTGCTTGCAGTACGCGCTTGGGATGATCGGACTGTCGGAGATGCCGATCAACGGCATCTATGACGAGCAAACAGCCGACTTGGTCCGCTGGTTCCAGGCAACCCACCCGCCACTTCGGGTCGACGGTCGATCCGGACCGCAGACGTTGACAGCGCTCGGGATCTGGTCGGGGAAGACCAACGCGCCACCGCCGGGCGTTGGTGCCCTCGGCGCCGCAGTCGTGGTCGCCCCGTGTACCGCGGACGCCACGATTCGTCCCGGCGATGCAACGCCGAGTGCAAGGTGTCTGCAGGAATCACTGAGAGAACTCGGACTCTTCGACGGTCCCATCACAGGCGTCTCTGATCCCGCCACGGTTGATGCTCTGAAGCGCTATCAGATCGATACGCCACCACTTCAGGTCGACGGCTGGGCTGGCCCGCGAACGCTGGCTGCACTCGGCATCTGGTCAGGCCGAACAGGAATCGTGCAAGCCAATGGAACCGTGCTGTTCACCACCGGTGTTGCGACGACGTCTGGCGGCGTGGCACCGGCTGGTCCTTGGCCGGCACCGATTCAACCGGAGAAGAGTTGGGGTCTCACCGCCGAGGGTATTCCGGTCTACGGCAACCGGACGCCGTGCAGCCGAGTGCAGGCAGATGTCATTGCGTTTCAGTTCGCCAAAGATGGTGCTGACATTGCAACACAGCAATGGGCCGTCTACATCGCATCACGAGAGGGCGGATGTCGATTCGACGCGGTCAACCAGAACGCTGCAACACAAGACGATTCGCATTGCACGTATCAACTCAATGTTCTGTCCGGCACTTTCGGCCCGACCGGCGAACTCGGACGTCACGGGTGGACCGCAGAGTCGGTGAAGGCATCGCTGGAAAACTGCTCAGACGCTGCCAGCGATCTCTGGGTGTATTGCGGTCGCGGACCGTGGACGCCTCCGTATTCCTGTCGGCCGCCGTGGAAAGACATGGCGATCGCAACGACGCCGGTGATCCCAGTCATCGCCGCGGACGGCGACGCCTGACCGACGCCTGCTGGCTCGGATCTCGACGCAGGTCAGTGCGCCGCAGCGATCACAGCGTTGCTCAGTTCAGGCCACAGCCGTAACGCGTCGGCGGACCATTCGTCGAAGGAGCGGTCGGTGAGCGCGATCAGGCCGACGCGATTGATCGGGTCGATCCACATCATCGTTCCCGCTCCACCAAAATGCCCGAAGGTCTCCGCGCTGTTTCGTGATCCCATCCAGTGGGGTTGCTTGGCGCCGTGGATCTCGACACCGAGACCCCACGGGCAGGGACGGAAGACACCGATTCCAGGTACCAGCCCACTCAACTCGGGAAACTGGATCGAGGTCGCCACCGAGACGGTTGCGCCACTCAGCAGCGTTGGCCTGCTGATCTCGTCGACGAAGCGGACGAGGTCGGCAACGCTCGAGCGCACGCCGTGAGCCGGCGAGCCAACCAACTCGGTTCTGTTCATCTCGAGCGGACCGAGGACCGCTTCGCTGAGGTACGTTGCGAAGTCGATGCCCGTGGCCAATGCGACGGCCGCCGCACCACGTTCGATTCCGACGTTTGAATAGATCCGGCGTCGGCCAGGCAACGCGATCGGAGTTTCACCGTCGAAGGCATAACCGCCCGAGTGCGATAGCAGGTGGCGCAGGGTGCACCCCGGTTGTCCCACGGCTGAATCCAGAGTTATCGAACCTTCTTCGACAGCGACGAGGATGGCCCAGGCCGTCAGTACCTTTGAAATCGACGCCAAGTCGAACACGTCGCCGATATCACCGTGGTTTGTGGTCGCGCCAGAGTCGAGATCGATGACCGCACCGGCAGCCCGCACGACTGGCCAGTAGTCGATGAGCGACAGCGCCGCGTTCAGGTGAGTCCGTTGGTCCGAATCAGGTCGGCGACCCGGAAGGCGAGGTCCAGACTTTGGCGGCCGTTCAAGCGTGGGTCGCAAACTGTCTGATAGCGGTCGTCGAGTTGGGAATCGAGGATCTTGTCGGCGCCGCCGAT
>JANOQU010000585.1:0-1696 GCA_031422355.1 Actinomycetes bacterium | reverse complement strand
CAGCAATCGGGCTGGAACGAGTGGGCGATAGTCGACGGTCGGCGCTGGTGGCGGTGGCTGGGGCGTCACCTGATTTGATGGTGCGGACGCACTGCCGGCGCCGACAGCGTTTCTCGCTGCGACGCTGAATGTGTACGCGCTGCCATTCGTCAAACCAGCGACGGCGAACGTGGTTGGGGCCGACGGTGTGTTGATGGGCACTTGCGCAGTCGCGCCGATGAACGTCGTGATCGTGTACGAATTGATCGCGCTGCCCCCGGTATCGACCGGCGCAGCCCAGGTCAACGTTGCCGATTCATTGCCGGCGACTGCCACGACGTTTGTTGGTGCAGCCGGTGTCGACATCGGCGTCGCTGTGGTCGTGGCTGCTGACGACACTCCGGTGCCGATCGCATTCGTCGAAGCGACAGTGAACGTATACGCCGTCCCGTTCACGAGGCCCGTGATGTTCGTCGCCGTTGACGCAGAACTCGTGTCGATCGGCACCTGGGCGAGGCCGAGAACCCACGGCGTAATCCGGTAACCGGTGATCGGTGAGCCGCCGTTGGACAGCGGCGCCGTCCATCCGAGGCTGACTGAACCGATGCCGGCCGCAACAATGACGTTGCGCGGTACGCCAGGGGCTTGGGCTGCGCCACAGGAGTAGATCTCGACGTCGTCGATGAACCAGCCAGGGTGCTCCAACTCTGCGTAATTGTCGGAACCGAAGATGAAACGGAATTTCACGCTCTGCCCAGCGAGCGGCGTGAGATCCACCCGGGTCGACTGGTAGGTGGGGCTGATCGTGCCGAATGCACTTCTGCCGTGCAGCGGATTCTGAACTCCGCCCTGGAAGCTGGAATCGATGGTGTCGTTGTAGCCGTTGAGGATGCCGGGCAAGGTCGCGATGTCGGTCCAAGCACCGCCGTTGTCGACAGAGAACTCGACGACGCCGCCGTCGTACAGCGTGTTGGAGACGTAGTCGGTGCGGAACGAATGGTCGAACCGGAGGTACGTGGTCGTACCGCTCGGAATCACAATCGCAACTCGTTGGGTCAACGTCGAGATGCCGGCGGGAGCGTCGGCGTCGGCGACGTGAATCGATCGGCTGCCACTCTGCGACGAACCCTCGAAATAGTCCCACGGGGGGAGACCGCCAGTCTGATTCGTGTCCCAGTAGTCAGGGTCGGTTTCCATGTCGTCGAGGAATTGGATCGCGTTCTGAATTCCGGAGTCGCAAAGCGGTGCGGTCAACGATGCACCTGGCTTCGTCGGTCGCAGATGCATCTCGGTCGCCAGAACGGCCTTGGAGACCTCGGCACAGTCGTTGCCGGTGATTCCCGCTCCGCCGACGCCGATCAGGTTGATGCAGGCCTGGTCCAGGGCAACGCCGAGATCGAGGTAGTCCGAGCCTGGCCCGAGCAACGTAGTCAGTGCTTGGTAATAGATCTTCGCTGTCTTTGCGGGACCGAGCGGAGCGATGGTCTGGCCGTTGAAGGTGCCGCCGTCGGCGATCAGGAACGCAGCCTTGTTGCTGACGCCGCTGTTGCTGTGCACACCACGAAAGTCGCTGAGCGTGCCGACGAACAAGGCGCTTGTCATTTTGTCCGGATCCGACTTGGCCGGCGGGTTCGACATGTTGCGGATCCCCCCGACGATTCCGGGTAGATCCTCACCAATTATCCAGCGGTTGGTCGCGTCGGTACTGAGGTCGATC
>JANOQU010000584.1:0-12325 GCA_031422355.1 Actinomycetes bacterium | reverse complement strand
AATTCGTGGAGGTCAGGGCGAGCACGGGCCCACCGGAGACGGCGGCGCTAGCGGGGTTCGGGCCCCCGAGACCGGCGACGAGACCCATCGAGCAGGCCACCACCGGTAGTGCGATTTTTCTGCGGAATTGCATGGATTTGTTTCTCCGATCCTGATGGCGGTATCGCCGCTGGTTCATGACAGCCGCGCACGGGTTGTCACAAATCAGTCCGAAGAACTTCTGCCGTCATCCGGAACCGGGAGCAGAATCGAACTGGTTGCTGGATGGATCATCGTGCGCGCTCCCACTGAATCGAGTCTCGAACTGCCGTCGCCTGACGACCTGCGTTCGCTCGATCCCGATTCATGGGAGACGCTGTATTGCTACGCGAGGCCAGTGCTCTGGCGTTTCGCGAGAAGTCGCCTGGCCACCGACGATCAAGCCGAGGACGCGGTCAGTGAGACCATGGTCCGGGCGATGTCGGCGATGCCTCGGTATCGGCACGGTTCGCCAGGACTCGTCGGGTGGTTGGTCGGTATCGAACGCAATGTCGTCAATGAGATGTACCGGGCCGGTCAACGCCAGCGCGCGATACCGCATCACCTCGTCGGCCACCAGGACGACCACCACGACATCGACGCGGCTGAACCGGCAGAGCGTCTCGTGGCCGCGGAGGAAGTGCATGCCCTGAGGGTCGCATTCGCAGGGCTGCCGTCGGACGATCAGGAATTGTTGGGCCTGAGGGTGGTCGCTCGCCTCGACGCCGACGCAATCGCCAAGATGCTCGGCAAGCGACCGGGAGCGATCAGGATGGCGCAGGCCAGGGCACTCGGGAGGTTGCGTGTTACCTTGCGAGAGGGAACCCTGTGAGTACCGACGACGACGACCTCAACGACGACGACCTTCTTCGCCAGATCGACGACGCGATGAACGTGCCCGTTCCTGATCCGTCGCCTGAGCGGATCGCGGCCGTTCGAGCGGCGGCGGTGCGACAACAGGGCAATCCCCAACCAACGACTGCACGGGTGATCACAAGCCGGCGCGCGATGCTGCTCGCCACGGCTGCTGCGGCAGTCGGCGCGGTCGGCGGGGCGGTGGTGGCAAACAGCACCCAGCACGAGCCATTGACAGCGGCCGGTCCGCCGACGGAGGCGTTGGCCTTTTCGCCCAGCGGGCCGATCATTTCAGGGTCATCGGTGTCGGGCAAGGTCATCAACCACACATGGGGCGTCGAATTGTTGCTCGATGCATCGGGCTTCCCGGTCCCCGAGGCATTCCGGATCGTCTACATCGACACCGGTGGCGCGATCGTCGAAGCTGGCGGCTTCGTCGGCGCCGAGTTGCCGATCCACTGCCGATGCAACGCCGCCCTGCTGCGTACCGACATCGTGGCGATCGAGATCCGCGATGCATCGGACGCAACTGTGAGCACCGCAACGTTCACATAGCGGAACTACGTTGTGGGCGTGATTGCTGGTGGATGCGACTGCCGAGGTGTTCGATACGTGCTGACAGGGCCGTTGCGCGACGTATTCAATTGCCATTGCGGACGGTGCCGGCGAATCACCGGCCACCACTTTGCGGCAACGGCGGTTCGACCCGAACAGATCGCGTTCGAATCAGATGTTTCGCTGACCTGGTACGAGCCCGCGCCGGGCGTGTACTACGGCTTCTGCAACGTTTGCGGTTCGACGCTGTTCTGGAAGACAGACCTCGAGGCCGACAGGCTGTCGATCACGGCGGGAACACTGGACTCGCCGACCGGCCTGCGCACGACCAAGGCGTGGTGGGTTGCCAAGGCAAGCGACTACCACGATCGCCAGGCCGGCCTGCAAGAGTTCGACTACGAGGACTGATACCGCCAGGGTTGATACTGCCGGGGTTGTACGGCACGTTTGCGCTCATAGGGTATGGGCCGTGAATACGACCAAGGCCCACATCGCTGCGCTCTCCCTGCTGGACCGCTCGATCATTGCAATCACCGACGACGAGATGAAGGCGCTGCTCGCCGGTCTCCCCGCTGATCACGTGAGCGCGATCAAGCGGATCAGCGGCCTTCGTCCGAGCGATGACGCAGCAGAAGTCGAAGTCGAGGCTGAAGAAGCAGAGCCGGTCGAGATCGAGCCTTCAGAGATCGACGACGAGTTGATCGAGGCGATTCGCACCGCTGCCCACAAGGGTCGACTCAACGGCGATCTCCAACGCCTTGGCGTGGTCATGTCTGATGCGTGTCTCGCCGAGTGCGTCGAAAAACTTGGCGACAAGGCTGACATGCCATCCGAGGAAGACCTCACCGGAGTACTGCCGGGTCTCGTCGAGAACCACGGTGTCGGCGTCGTACGGCTGATGCTCGCGTCAACGGTGGTCGGCGAAGCACCGGCGTCGGCAATCATCGTCGGTCTGCTCAAGACCGATGAACTCGTCAAGCTTCCGGTCCTCGATCCCAAGCCCCTCGCTCCCCTGCTGCCGCCGAAGCAGGACGATGCGGAACGACTGCAGCTCAAGGCGTTGCGCAAAGAGCGCAAGGCTCAGGAACAGGCCAACGCAAAATTGCGTCGCGAACAGATCGCCCGGGCGAAGAACCGGGTCTGAACCCGGCTTTCACACGTTCGTTTCGGCCCAGACTCGACGCTCGTGATCGAGCAGCCAGGCCTTGTTTTCGATGCCACCGGCGAACCCCGTCAGTGAGCCGTTCGCACCCACGACTCGATGGCACGGCACGACGATCGAGATCGGATTGCGGCCGTTCGCTGCCCCGACCGCGCGAGCCTTGCGAGTATCACCCATCCGCCGTGCCTGCTCGCCGTAGCTGACCGTCTCGCCGAATGGAATCGAGCGCAGCGCGGCCCACGCTGCGTGCTGAAAGTCGCTGCCTGCCGGATCGAGCGGGAGATCGAAGTCGATTCGGTCACCTGCGAAGTACTCGCCGAGTTGATCTGCGGCAGCGGTCAGAATCCCGTTCGGATCCACGTCGCCGCCATCGATCGGGCCGAGCTTGACCCGTGACTCGCGGTCGTCGAGCCAGAGCACAGCGCGTAGCCCCTTCTCGGACGCAATCAGCGTGAGCGGCCCAACCGGACTGTCGATCGTGGACTTGTACAGCATGTCAGTCTCCTGTTTCAGAAAGGTTCGCCCAAAGGTGATGAAGCGCATAGGACCGCCACGGCCGCCACCGTTGCGATGCAGCCTCTGCGGTCTTGGGTGAGCCGTCGAGGCCGAGCCGCTCCAGGCCATGGCGGACACCGAGGTCGGTCGGCATGAACACGTCAGGGTCGCCGAGGGCGCGCATCGAAACGTACGACACAGTCCATGGTCCAATGCCGGGCAGTGCCAGCATCCGGCTTGCGAACTCGCTTCGATCGACGCCGGCGTCGATGACGAGGTCGCCGGTCGCAAGCGCCGCGCACATGCCTTGCAACGCCCGCTTGCGCGAGGCTGGCATCGCCAGTTGCGCAGGATCCAGCGTTGCAATCGCGGCGGATGTGGGGAAGGCGTGGGTCAATGCTCCGTGCGGGTTCCTCAGCGGCTCACCAATTGATTGGACGAGCCGGCCGGCCAATGTGCGGGCCCCGACGACGGACACCTGTTGGCCGAGGACCGCCCGTACTGCCAGTTCCGCCCCGTCGACGTGCGCCGGGGATCTCAATCCCGGTCGTTTGGCGACAAGCGGTGCGAGTACCGGGTCGCTTGCGAGGAGGGAGTCCACTGCTTGCGGATCTGCGTCGAGATCCAACATCCGGCGACAGCGCTGGACCGCGGCCTGCAGATCTCGCCAGTCGTCGAGGCGCAGCGTGCATTCGACGGCCGAATCGATCGGGCGAAGAGCTGCGGTGCCGTTTCCGTGCGGCAATGTCAGCACTCGCGTATAGGTTTCCCCGTCCCAGGATTCGATGCCGGGCACGGCGCGCATTCCGAGAAATGAGAAGAGGTCCGTCGCCGCGAACGGCTGGCGATGAGGCAGGTGCACCGTGACGGTTCCCGGGCCGATCGGCCCTCGGCCCCGGCGCGACCGAAGCTCTGACGGAGCGGCCGCGAACACTTCCCGAATCGTTTCGTTGAACTGACGCACACTGGAGAATCCGGCTGCGAACGCGATCTCGGTGAACGACATCGCTGTCGTCTCGATCAGCAGCCTCGCGGTTTGCGCCCGCTGGATTCGGGCCAGCGCGAGGGGACCGGCACCCATCTCGATCGTGAGCAGTCGGTTCAATTGACGATCGCTGTAGTGCAGCCGATCAGCGAGGCCGTGGACTCCTTCGCGGTCGACGACGCCGTCGGCGATCAGGCGCATCGCTCGGCCGACGACATCGGCGCGAACATTCCATTCCGGCGATCCCGGCGTCGCATTCGGTCGGCAGCGTTTGCAGGCCCGGTACCCGCCACGTTGGGCTGCGGCTGCGGAAGCGAAGAACGAAACGTTCGCACGCTTGGGCGTTATCGCCGGGCACGACGGCCGGCAGTAGATGCCAGTGGTGCGAACTGCCGTGACGAAGAAACCGTCGAATCGACTGTCGCGACTGGACACGGCTCGGTAGCACTGTTCGGGATCGTCGATCACTCGAACAGTCTGGCGGAATTCAGACACTGAGACGAGCGGAAATCGGACACGGCATCAATTAGACGACGCGAGCGACGTCGACTTCGACCGTCATCTCCTGCGATGCGGACGGACCGAGCACGACACCGCGAAGGGGGGCCACGTCGCCGTAGTCGCGTCCCCAGGCCACGGTGATGTGCCGGTGCGGGGGGACCTGGTTGTTCGTTGGATCCGAGTCGATCCAACCGCTGCCCGGGACGTAGACCGAACACCAGGCGTGGGAGGCATCGGTGCCGACGAGTTTGGCTTCCCCCGGCGGTGGCTCGGTTTCGATATACCCGCTGACGTAACGGGCTGCGAAGCCGATCGAACGAAGGGCCCCCGTCATCAGATGGGCGAAGTCCTGGCAGACGCCGCGCTTATGGAGCAGGACATCGCCGAGTGGCGTCGAAACATCGCTGAAGTGCGGGTCGAACGAAAAGTCGAGGTAGATCGTCTCGGTCAGGGCAACGAGCGCCTCGAAGAACGGCCGATCCGTCGTGAATGCACTCTTGGCAAGCGCATGCAGATCGAAGATGTACGGGATGAACGGCGACGGCAGCACGAATTGCTGGGCCTCGATGTCCTGCTGGCTGCTGCCAGTCGAGAACCGGGCCATCATGTGCTCCCAGGTTTCGTCACTGCTCGGAAGCAGTGGCACCGAGACGTCGACGATCGAGGTCGCGACGACTTCGAGCGTGTCGTGGGGGGCCGTGATCGTGAACGAGTTCACCGGATTCCCGAACGCATCCAGCCATTCGGTGCAGTCTTCTGGTTCCGGCAACACCTCGATCGACGATTCGATCACGGTTTGATTCGGGGTCGCCCGCAGGGTGAGGTGGCCAAGGCTCTGGCCGCTGCTCATCCGCTCGCCGTACCGGTAGAACGTGCGATGTCGAATCGAGTACCGCATCACACCGCTCCCATGCGTTGACGCATTCGGGTCGGGTCATTGAAGTACACGTGGTTCAGTTGATCAGCGAATTCGTTCAATGGTGTGCGTGCATCCAAGACAAATCGGTCGATGACTTCGCGACGACCGTTCGCGCCGAGTTGATCGGCGTCCGGTGGCAGCCAACTCATGCCGACCATCGCAGCGCTTGCTCGTTCGATCTTGTCAGCCAATATCCCGCTTCCCTCACGGCTCGGCAGCAGCGCAATCTGGCTCCGCAGCTGGTCGAGTTGGAACGCTAGTGAGCGAGGATTCTGGTCGTCGAGAATCAACAGGTCGATCATTGCGTCGAGCACTGCGTCGCTGCGATAACGCCGACGGTATGCGACCAGACATTCATTCGCAGCGAGCACATAGTCGAACAAGCTGCCCCGCATCACCGGCGCCGCAGGAGACACAACCGCCTCGAACACCGCCAGCAGACCAAGCGCGCGCTCCACCCGCCGCCCGATCTCGAGGAATCGCCAAGCCGGTCCACGGACCGTGCTCTCGTTGAACAGCCCTGCCAGCGAACTGAGGTGCACGATGACGGTGTCGAGCCGGCGGCGGACTCCGGGATCGGAGGCGGTCGACACGTCCATGCTGAGTTGCGTTCGTTCATTGTCCAACTCACCAAGAACCCGCCACGTCGTCGCGCTCACGAATTGGCGGGCCGAACTCGCAGCACGCGAGAGCGCGCGCAGGGAACTCGGGAGGCCGTCAGCCCCGGTCAGTGTGGCCGAGATGGCGTTACGAAATTCCTGATCCGGGGTGACGTTGGCCGACGAAACGGTCGCCTGCTCGCCGGTCAGCGAGCGAAGGGCGGCGACAACCGGCGTCCGCCAGCCGCCGTCGAGCGCAGTGAGCAGCGTCGGGTCTCCCTGCATGACCGAGAGCGCTGCGGCCGTCGCCCGCGCCATCGATTCGGAGCGTTCCGCGTTGCGACCCAGCCAGTACATCGCCTCTGCTGCCCTCGTCGGCAACGACTCGCGCAGGTCGACCTGGGGCATCGAACGCGTCGTTCGGATCGAGATCGGCAACGGGCGGTCGGGGCGGTCATCGAGAACCCAGACATCCTTGGTGAACCCGCTCGTCTGATTGACCGCAGGTGTGCTCGGGTCCATCACTCTTGCCAGGCCGCCTGGCATCACGCTGATGCCGTGTCGTCCAGAGACGGCCATGACCCGGAGAACGATCGTGGCCGGGTGAACACCGTCGTCCGTCAGGGCCGGTGCGGTCGCAAACGTGACCTTCTCTTGGGCGATCACGCGATGCGGCTGTGTCTCGATCAGCGTGCGCCATTGCCCAACGGCGGCTTGATCGAGTTGGGAGCCGAACACAGTCGCCCCGGCGGTGTCGTGGAGCACCAGGTGCCGCAGTGACGCGAGGACCTCGGCCCGATCGGCAGGCGAACCGCACCACAGCGTCCGCACCTCGGGCAACATCAACTGCTCACCGAACGCTTCGGCGACAGCGGCAACGGTCGGCAACAAGGCCATCGATCCAGCGACGCCCGCACCAAGCGCATTGGCGAGTCCGACGCCACCACCGCGTGCAGCCCTTGCCAACCCCGGGACTCCGATCGCTCCCCGACCGTCTTCGAGGGGGTCCGCGACATTGCCATCGATTCTGCGCAGCAAGACGTCTACGGACTCCAGCCCACTGAGCGCCCGAAGCCAGACTTTGCCAGTGCGCACGACGAGGTCGCCCGGCTCGGCGAGGTGATAGCCGAGGTGCGCGGCGAGGTAGCTGTGCTCGAAATACGACGGATGTCCGAGGCCCGGCGTCAGCACGACCGTTCGCGGGCTTGGCCGATCGTCGGGCGCAATCGCATCCAGTGCTGACCGCATGTCAGTGAAGTACGGCGCAAGCGACAGCGGCGCCATCTCGCGGACGACATCGGGCAGCAATTGAGCACTCACATTACGGTTGACCAGCGCATACCCGGCACCCGATGGTGCGTCGGTGACGTCGCGAAGCACTCGCCACTCGCCCGTCGCGAGTCGTACGAGGTCCGCTGCATACACCGTCAGCCAACGATTTTGAGGCGGTTTCGCGCGCTGCGATCCAACGAGGAATCCGGGCGAGCCAAACACCGCAGAAGGAGGGACGACACGCTTGCGAAGCAGCATTTGGTCGCCGTAGACGTCGCCAAGCATTCGGTCAAGGATTCGCATCCGTTGACTGATCCCGCGCTCCAGTTCGGCCCATTCAGCGCCACCGATCACGAGCGGGAGTGGGTCCAATCGCCACGGTCGACTGGTATCGCCTCCAACGTCATGAAAGAGGTAGCTCGCGCCTTCGGACTCGACCAGCCGGTCGGCCTGCCGTTGGCGATTCGTGACTTCAGACGGGCTCATCATGGCGATCGAACGCGCAAGCGACCGCCACGCTGGCCGCGTCTCACCGCTCGGTCCGACGGCCTCGTCATAGCCCTCTGACTGAACGGTGTACCCGGGCAGCGTTGAGCTACTCGTAGGCGCCGACATAGGTGGAGATGATGGCATTGTTGAGCGAGCCGAGTGCAACCTGCAGCAGGTCGGTCTCGGCGTCGAGTTCGGCCCCGTCCGTTGCATCGCCGCTGACCTGGGCCGCAGTCTCGAAGACATCGGCGAGCACAGTGGCGAGTTGATCACCGCGGGGCAGGCGGCTGAGGCTGTCTCGGACGCTCAGCAGGCATGACATCACGCTGCGCGGAAACGCCCGGTCGTGGAGCAGGAAATCAATGACCGCTTCGCCGCTGATCGGCGACGCCGTCGCCCGCTGATACATCTGCAGCGCCGACAGGGAACGCAGAACGCCCATCCACTGGACCTCGGCGAACACATCGGCGCCACCGTCAACAAGTGCCGCGGCCCGCACACCAAGCACTCTGGTGGTCATGTCGGCTCGTTCCAAAGCCTGTCCGATCCGCAGGAATTCGTAAGCGTGATCGCGGTTCATGACGGCGCTGAGGATGCCGTCCAGACGCTGTGAATCGGCAATCACCCGTTCGGCGAAGCGAGCACGACTTCGGCGGCTGACGCCGTCGGATCGGTGCGACGCGACATAGAGGTACAAGTCGTTGACGACCTGCCACGCCTCGCGCGGCAGCACCTCTCGCGCAGAGCGAAGGTTCTCCCGGGCGATTGCAATGCAATTCACGACGCAGTTCGGATTCTCGTCGTCCGCGATCAGGAACTTGACGATCGACGTCTCGTCGGGCTGGTCGTGCAACGAAGCATGCAATGACTTCGTACCGGTGATCGCAAGCAACGGCTCCCATGAGCTGGACACCGATGTCGGGAGATCGACGAGTACGTCGGTATAAGCCCGCACGACGCGCACAGTGTCCTCAGCCCGTTCGAGATAGCGCGCAGCCCAGTACAACTGCTCTGCCACCCGAGACAACAGTGCCATCGTTACGCCTCAGGCGATGGTGGGGATGATGGTGTTTGCGACTCGATGACCCATGTGTCCTTGCTGCCGCCGCCCTGGGATGAATTGACCACAAGAGAACCCTCGCGCAATGCGACCCGGGTCAACCCACCGGCGGTGACGTAGCTCGTTGCGCCGGTGAGGATGAACGGCCGAAGGTCGAGGTGTCGAGGTTGAATCGAGCCTTCGCACAGGGTCGGGGCCGTGGACAGCGACAAGATCGGTTGGGCAACCCAGTTCCGGGGATCGGCTCGAATTGCGTCGCAGCGCTCCGCAATCTCGGCCTGTGTGGCCCGGTTTCCGATCAGCAGGCCGGCACCGCCGCTTTCGTTGGCTGGCTTGACAACCAGTTCGGCCATGTTTTCGATCACGAAGTCGAGCTCGTCGGGGTACATACACCGATAGGTCGGAACGTTGGCGAGCAGTGGCTCCTCGCCGAGGTAATAGCGGATCAGGTCAGGGACCCAGGCATAGACCACCTTGTCGTCGGCAACACCGGCACCCGGCGCGTTCGCGATCGCAACCGTGCCGGATCGCCAGGCTCGCATCAGGCCGGCGACACCGAGCGTCGAATCCGGATGGAACGCCTCCGGGTCGAGGAACATGTCGTCGACCCGGCGATAGATCACGTCGACCCGCTTGGGGCCGTCGATCGTGCGCATGTAGACGACATCTTCGTCATCGACGAAAAGGTCTCGGCCCTCGACGAGTGGAGCACCCATCCGCTGGGCGAGGAAGCCGTGCTCGAAGTACGCCGAGTTGTAGATACCGGGCGTGAGTACGACGACCGTTGCGTTGCCCGTGTTGCGCGGCGACAGCGATTTGAGCAACTTCGACAACTCGTCGGTGTAACCGTCGACCGGCTGCACGCTGTGCTTTTCGAACACGTCCGCGAAGGCCCGCTTGGAGATCAACCGGTTCTCGATCATGTAACTGACGCCGCTCGGGACCCGCAGGTTGTCCTCCAGGACGTAGACGGTTCCGTCGACGTCACGCACGAGATCGCTGCCACTGATATGCGCCCAGACACCGAACTTTGGATGCACACCACGGCATTCGGGGCGGAAGTTGACCGATCCTTCGAGCAATTCTGCGGGGAACACACCGTCAGCGATCACCTGCTGATCGTTGTAGAGATCGTCGATGAAGTGGTTCAACGCACGCAAGCGCTGGGTGAGGCCGGCCTCGATCTGGCGCCACTCGTTGGCGTCGATCACCCGCGGAATCACATCGAAGGGCCATGCCCGGTCGATCCCGCGACCATCGGAGTAGACCGTGAACGTGATGCCCATCGTGAGAATGTCGAGTGCGGCGTTGTCCTGGCGGGCCTGAAGTTCGTCGACACCCAGGCGGTGCAAGGTCTCGACGAGTTCTTTGGCGTGCTCGCGAGCCGTGCCATCGGGCAGCAGCAATTCGTCATAGGCACCAGCATGGACGCGCAGATCGGTGACAGTCACTTCACCCAGTGTCGCACGTCGGCATCCAATCTGTGTTTCGTCGCCGTGAACTGTCATCCCTGCGCATTGCACATTGCTATGCTTAACGTATGTCTCAGCTTGTGACACGAATCGATGACGATCTCGCGGCAGAGTTGGACCGTCTCGTGGCCGACGGTTTCGTCGACTCGCGCTCGGACGCCGTCCGCAGAGGCCTCCATCAACTCATCGACCAACATCGGCGCCAACGAATCGGCAATGCGATTCAGAGAGGCTACGAACGTGAGCCGCAGACCGACACTGAGGCTGAATGGAGCGATTCGGCGACCATCTCGATGATCGCCGAGGAACCATGGTGAACGGGTGTTGGTGAGCCAAGGCGAGATTTGGTGGGCAGAAGCCGAAGACAAGCGTCGGCCGGTCTTGGTCGTCACGCGGACCGACGCGATTCCGGTTCTCAACCGGATCACCGTCGCGCCGATCACGCGCACCATCCGAGGTATTCCGACCGAAATCGCTCTCGACGAGAGCAATGGTCTTTCAGAACCGTGCGTCGCGTCATTCGACAATCTGCAGCCGATTCGAAAATCGTTCCTTTCCAGCCGCGTCGGCACCCTCGGTGAGCGGTCCGATATTTGTCGGGCGCTGGCTGCGCTCAGTGACTGCTAATCGGCTCTTTCGGGAGGCCGAGGACTCGCTCACCGACGATGTTGCGCTGGATCTGGCTGGTGCCACCCCAGATTGTTTCGCTGCGGCTGAAGAAGAAGGCACTGATCATCGGGCTGACGGGATAGCCCTCGCGTCGATTGTCGCGACCCGTACCCGGCCAGGATCCGGTATCGGGTCCGCAGTCGACGAGCATTGCGCTCGCGCCGTGGATGTCGAGCGCAAGTTCCATCGCAGCCTTGTGCATCTCGGACCAGAACATCTTGTTCGTCGCGCTCAGGGCGGCGATCGCTGGATCGCGACTCTTGTTCAACGTTGCGCTGAGGGAGCGCAGCCCGTTGATCCGCAGGATCTGGATCTTGGTGTAGTAGATCGCAAGACGCTGGCGGATGCCCGGATCCGAGATCAAACCGTTGGCAGTCGCTGCGGCGACGAGTAGCCGGTGCTCTTCCTCGAAGCGCCGGAATCCGGTGGTCGCGCTCATCCCCCGCTCGAAAGCGAGTGTGGAATTAGCCACCTTCCAACCGTTGTTCACGCCGCCGACGACGTTGTCTTTCGGGCAGCGTGCGTTGTCGAAGAAGACTTCGCAGAACTCAGCCGTTCCGTCGGGCTGGGTGATCCCACGAACCTCCACGCCGGGCTGATTCATCGGTACGAGCAGGTACGAGATGCCCTTGTGCTTCGGCGCGTCGGGGTCGGTTCGGGTGAGGAGGAAGCAGTAGTTCGCATGATGACCCTGGGTGGTCCACACCTTCTGGCCGTTGATGATCCACTCGTCGCCGTCGAGGACCGCCGTCGTCTTCAAACTGGCGAGATCAGAGCCACTGTTCGGTTCGCTGAACCCTTGGCACCAACGCATTGTTCCGTTGAGAATCTTTGGCAGGAAGTCCTTCTTCTGCTCTTCGGTTCCCCACTGCAAGATGGTCGGTCCCACGAGGGTGTCGCCGAAGAAGTCGGCCCGCAGCGGCGCCTTCGCTCGCGCAAACTCTTCGGTGAGCACCACACCTTGCATCGTCGTCAGGCCCTTGCCCCCGTACTCGATCGGCCACGTTGCGCAGATCCAACCACCCTCGAACAGCGTGGTCGGCCACGAGTCGTTGAATGCCTTGCGGTCCTGCGCCGACATCTCGAACCCGGGCTCGAACCAGCCTTGCGGAAGGCTGGTCTCCAGCCACTGTCTGATCTCTGATCTGAATTCCTCGTCGGCCGGCGCGTAACTGAGATCCATGGTGCAAGTCTGACCGACTTGTGGCGCTCAGAGCGATTTACACGGTGTTCACAGAGGGCGAACACACGAGTAACCGACCTCTCTTATGGTC
>JANOQU010000583.1:0-2572 GCA_031422355.1 Actinomycetes bacterium | reverse complement strand
GGCGCTGAGCAGGACATCCTCAAACGGGTCCAGACCTATCCAACCTGCTGGCGATGTTCGAGCAACTCGACAGCGTGTATGCGAGCGGACCGACTGGCGGATCCGCCCGACAGCATTCGGGCGATCTCATCGATCCGACGTTCGCCGTCGACCGGCACTGCCGTTGCCCTCGTGACGCCACCATCGACATGCTTGACGACGACGATTTGGGTCGAAGCGAAAGCTGCGACCTGCGGCAAATGGGTCACGACGAGCACCTGATGCTGCCCCCCGAGGTTTGCCAAGGCTCGTCCAATCGCAACTGCGGCACTTCCCCCGACGCCCGCATCCACTTCGTCGAACACCAGCGTGCTCGGTTCCTGAGACAGCACGAGCCGGAGGGCAAGCATGCTGCGAGCCAACTCGCCCCCGCTGGCAACTCGCGTCAACGCAAGCAACGGAGAGCCAGGGTTTGCGGCCAGCATGAAGGTGACGTCATCTCCCGGGTCCTCGCCGACCTCCACCGCGATCTCGGCGTGCGGCATCGCGAGTTCGTGGACATGGTCTTGCACGGCCGCCGCCAGCGCAGGCGCCGCCTCGCGGCGAAGCCGCCCGATCTCGGCAGCGACCGTTGCTACATGATCCAACGCAGCGACACGGTCTCGCTCTAAAACTTCTGCTCGCGAGTCGTAGCTCTCGAGTTCGGCCAATCGGTCCTTGATCTCGAGATGGAATGCGATCACGTCGGTCAGCGATTCACCGTATTTGCGCCGGAGGTCACGTAACATCTGTCGCCGCTGACGGACTTGCATCAAGAGGTCCGGGTCTTCTTCGATGCCTTCGCCGATCTCGCGCAACTCGCTGGTCGAATCGGCCAATTCGGCTGCTGTGGCGTGAAGCCTCTCCACGACCCCCTGGTACGGCGTGCGATTGCCCAGCGCAGCGATCGCAACCCCGATTCCGTCCAGCACACCCGCATCAGCGCTCAGCATGTCCAGTGCGACGAGTGCAGCCTCGCGATGTGCGACCGCGTCAGCGAGCACGTCCTCCAACTGATCGAGTTCGCTTTCCTCGTCATCTGCCTCGAGGTCGGCCGAGTCGATCTCGCGGACTTGGAAGCGCAGCAGGTCGATCTCGCGTGCCCGTGAACGAGAGTCACCACCAAGGGCTGCGAGGGCGGTTTCGATTGCGCTCAGTCGATCTCTTGCATCCCGCAACGGGGTGAGGTCGATCATGGCGTAGGCATCGAGCGCGGCCCGCTGCGTGGAGGCTACGAGCAGACTTTGATGCGAATGCTGTCCGTGCAGGTCGACGAGGCGGGAACCCACCTCTGCCAATGTCGCAACAGTTGCAAGTCTGCCATTGAGGTAGGCGCGAGACCGGCCGTCGGCCGGGATCACCCTCGCCAATACGAACTCTTCGTCATCGACCACGAAGCGGCCCTCGACTCTGGCCTCCAACGCGCCCGGCCGAACGATTCCGGCGTCGGCGCGGCCGCCAACGAGCAATCCGATCGCCTCGACGAGCATGGTCTTGCCCGCACCGGTCTCGCCGGTGAGTGCCGTGAGGCCCGTGCCGAGGACGAGATCGAGCTCGTCGATCACACCTAGGTTCTCGATGTGCAGTTCGGTCAGCATCTCAGGTCAACGGTCGTGGAGGCCGAACTTGGCCTTCAAGATCTGATGGAAGCGCCGGGGCCCGAACCGGACGAACTGCGCTGACTCGGCGGCTGGCACGCAATCGAGAGTATCGCCCTCGCCGAGGGTGATCACGCGCTGGCCGTCGACTGAAACCTCGACCGGGCGATAGCCGGTGACTTCGATCCGGATCGCTTCGTCGGGGTCCAGAACCAGCGAACGATCGAAGAGCATGTGCGGCGATACCGGTGTGAGCAGCATCGCGCGATGCTCCGGCGACACAACCGGTCCCCTCGCCGACAACGAGTACGCAGTCGAGCCAGTGGCCGTTGCGACGATGAGCCCGTCTGCCGCGTACGAGGTGAACGGCGCGCCGTCGATGCTGACCAAGAGCCGGACCGTGTGCCCGCTCTCGCCTTTCTCGAGCACGACTTCGTTGAGAGCCCGCCACGGCTTGAGGGGTGGCTCCGATCGTCGGGTGCTGGCCCGATCGACAGAGATTTGAAGCATCATCCGCTTCTCGATTCTCCATTCACCGGAATCTTCGGCGTTGCCGAAGAAACGTTCGAGTGCCGGGATCAGGCCGCTCGGCTCGATCTCGGCCAGATAGCCGAGCTGGCCGACGTTGGCGCCGATGACCGGAACTGGTGCCCCGTCGAGCAACTTGATCGTTCGCAGGATTGTTCCGTCTCCACCGAGGCTCAGTGCCAGACCCGACTCCGCTGGCGACCGTTCGCTGACGAGATCGGTCAGCGCCAGTGCCTCACCGTCTTGCGGCGACACCCAGGCGTCGTGACCGTGTTGGCCCAGCCATTCGGCTGCCGCCCGAGTGAGGGCCGCCGCCTCGGTTCGTTGATGATGGGCAACGATGAACACAGATGTCACGGCGGTGATCCTTGCCGAGGAGCGGTCGCGAGTACAAGGAATTCGCGATTGCCGTCTGCTCCGGTGATCGG
>JANOQU010000582.1:0-8320 GCA_031422355.1 Actinomycetes bacterium | reverse complement strand
GCAGAGCACCCATCGCCGCCGACTGCGTCACCCGATCCGCCATTGGCTGAAAGAACTTCATCAAGGCGCCAGCGTCTCGTGCCAGTTCGGTCTTGGCACCGCCGGGATGGCATGCGAGTGCCATCGTGGACTGGCCATGCGATTCGAGTCGACGCTGCAACTCATAGGTGAACAACAGGTTCGCGACCTTGCTCTGTCCGTAACGGAGCCAGCGGTGATAGCCCCGAGCCGCGTCGAGATCTTCGAAATTGATCCGACCCATCCGGTGGCCCTGACTGCTGACGTTTACGATTCGCGAGTTCGCCGTTGCGTCGAGTTTGTCGATCAGTAATCCGGTAAGCGCGAAGTGGCCGAGATGGTTCGTTCCGAATTGCATCTCGAATCCGTCGGCAGTGTGTTGGAGGGGCAGTGCCATCACGCCTGCGTTGTTGATCAGGAGGTGAAGGTCGCCGACGGTCTCATTGACCGTCGCAGCGGCGTTGCGCACCGAGTCGAGATCCGCGAGATCGAGTTGGAGCAGGCTCACGTCGGCATCAGCAACGGAGTCATTGATCTTGTCCAGTGCACCCTGAGCTTTGTCCGGGTTTCGGCAACCGAGCAGAACCTTTGCGCCGGCCCTGGCCAACGACTGCGCTGCTTCGAAGCCGATTCCACTGTTCGCACCCGTCACCAACGCAGTCCGTCCGGTCTGGTCTGGAATGTCGGCCTCGGTCCACTTCGCTTCGCTCATGAACGCATCATCTCACGATTTTTGATCGATTCCTGCTCGTTCCATCAGACTGAATGACTCCGGTCGGACCGGATCATCGAGTTTCTGACACACTGTCAGATTATGGTCATGTTGTCGTATAGCCGCGCCATTGCGGACAATGCAGCCCGTCAACCGGATCGGATCGCGATCAGTTGCGGTGACGATTCGGTCACATGGGCCGACTTCGAATCGCGGACGAATCGGATGGCCCGAGCCTTCGCAGAGTTGGGCGTGGTTGCGGATTCATTCGTCACCATCGGCCTCGCGAACTCGATCGAGTTCTTCGAAGCGTGCGTTGCGGTCTGGAAGCTCGGCGCCACGCCGCAGCCGATCAGTTACCGGTTGCCGGACCGCGAGCGCCAGGCCATCGTCGAACTCGCCAACTCAGCTCTGGTCGTCGGCGCAGAGCCGGCGGCACATCCGGGTCGTACCGTCGTTGCTGTCGGCTTTCGTCCGGATCCCTCGATCGACGATTCGCAACTACCCGACATCATCACGCAGCGCTGGAAGGCGCCAACGTCAGGTGGGTCGACTGGCCGGCCGAAGCTGATCGTCGCGGTCGATCCCGGCGTCACCAATACAGAAGCGCCGGGTCTCGGCCAAAAGCGTGACGGGGTCGTGTGCGTGCCCGGACCGCTCTATCACAACGCACCGTTCAGCTTCAGTTCCAGCGCCTTGATGCATGGCAACCATGTCGTGATTCTTCCGAAGTTCGATGCCGAGGCGACCCTTGCTGCGATCGAGCGGCATCAGGCGGACTGGATGCTGTTGGTCCCCACGATGATGCAACGGATCAGCCGCCTGCCGGACGAGGTTCGTGACCGCTACGACGTCAGTTCGCTGCAGGTGGTCTGGCATATGGCGTCGCCGTGCCCGCCGTGGTTGAAAGAGAACTGGATCAACTGGCTCGGCGGCGAGAAGATCTTCGAACTGTACGCAGGCACCGAGGCCCAGTCGGTCACGATCGTGCGTGGTGACGAATGGATGGCCCATCGCGGCACCGTGGGCAAGCCGGTCTCGGGAGAAATGCGGATCCAGGACCCCGAGACGTTCGCCGTCCTTGCGCCTGGCGAGGTCGGCGAGGTCTTCATGCGGTCCGGCGGTGATCGAAAGACCTACGAGTACATCGGCGCTGAAGCGCGACTTTCTCCCGACGGCTGGGAGAGCCTTGGCGACATGGGCTATATGGACGCCGACGGCTACCTGTTCCTTGCCGATCGGCGAAGCGACATGATCCTGTCCGGCGGGGCGAACATCTATCCGGCCGAGATCGAGGCGGCGATCGACGAGCATCCCGGAGTCGTGTCGTGTGCAGCGATCGGGCTACCCGACGATGACCTCGGCAACCGCATCCACGCGATCGTTCAGGTCAGCGAACCAGTGGACATCGACGAATTGCGTACGTTCCTGGCAGAACGCCTGGTTCGGTACAAAATCCCACGCACGTTCGAGTTCGTCACGGACGAGGTACGTGGGCACGACGGCAAGGTCCGCCGCAGTGCACTTCGAGACGAGCGTTCGTAGCCCGGCACGGCGACCGCATCACGTCGCGAGTCAGCGGCCGCCGGTGACGTCGAGGAATGCCCCGGTCGAATAGCTGGCGGCGTCACTGCACAGCCAGATCACGGCGGCCGCAACCTCGTCGACGGTTCCGCTGCGCTGCATCGGGATCATCGGTCTCAACCGGTCGGCGCGGCCCGGTGACAGGGTGCGGTCGAAATCGGTCTCGATCAGGCCCGGCCTGACGGCGTTGACGCGAATGCCTTGGGTTGCCACTTCCTTGGCGAGTCCAGTCGTCATCGTCTCGATCGCACCCTTGGAGGCGGCGTAGTGGACCCACTCTCCGCTGCCACCGAGGACGGCGGCTTTGGAGGTGATGTTGACGATGCACCCTCCGGCACCACCATTGGCCGTCGACATGTGCCGAACCGCCTCGCGTGCGTACAGGAACGGCCCGCTGATGTTCACGGCCCAGAGCCGACTCAGCATCGCCGCGTCGATGGTGTCGATGGTTCCGTACCCTCCCGCGATTCCGGCATTGTTGACGAGGGCGTCCACGCGGCCGAACTTCTGCACAACCTCGGCGAAGGTCTGCACGATCGAGTCTTCGGCGCCGGCGTCAGATCGCAGTGCGAGATGCGCGCCGCCGAATGTGACGAGGTCGTCAGCTGCGATTTCGCTGTGCTCGTAGGTGATTGCGACGGTGTACCCAGCTGCGACCGCAGCCCGAGCGATACCGGCACCGATGCCGCGCGACCCGCCGGTGATCAACATCACCCGGGATGACGTTGCGCGTTGTTCCACGACGTCGTCCATCACGAGTCCAGAACGGTCAGGCGGACCGGCGGGCGGGCGGGAATTTCGGTCGTACCGTTGGCCCAGCCGAGATACATCACGTTGACGATTCGCACGTCATGCTCGAAGTTGCAGAGGTCGAGCACCCGCGCCGAGTCGATCAGGGGCGCAGTACCCCAGTACGTCGCGAGTCCCAGCGTGGTCGCAGCGAGCATGAGGTTCTGGATGCCAGCGGCAACGGCGTCGCGGTTCTCGTCGTGGCGGCTCTCGTTGTCGTCGGCAGTTGCGCCGACGACCAGGATGGCCGGGGTGCGGGTGTACTTGGTGAGGGTCTTGGTCCGCTTGCCCTCGTCGCCAAAGTTCCGCTCGATCATGTCGGCGACGAATGCTTGGCCAAGTCGCAACCTGGCATCACCAGTGAAGAGTGCGAATCGCCACGGCCATGTCCGCTTGTGGTTCGGCGCCCACTGGGCGAGTTCGCACAACTGCTCGATGATGGCTACCGGCACCGCTCGGTCTCGGTCGACGAACAAGTTCGTCCGCCGCGAGCGGATCAGCTCGGACAGTTCATCGAAGGACACGGTCATAGGTGCACTCTGCCAACGGAGTGGGGTGCTTCCAACCACGAAGCCGAATCTGACGTTGCATTAGATTCGCTGTCGTGACGGATGCCGAATTCAGCAGCGATCAGCAATTCCCCGGTCGAATCGGGCGCACGATGGCCGGCTCGCAGAACCACTGGCCAGAACCCGTGACCGCTCCGGTCGACGCGCCGAACATCATCTTCGTCCTTGTCGACGACGTCGGCTTCTCGGATATCGGCTGCTTCGGTGGCGAGATCCGAACACCCAACATCGATCTGCTCGCAGCACAGGGCGTGCGGTTCGCCAACTTTCACGTCAATCCAATGTGCTCGCCGACCCGGGCATCGTTGCTGACCGGACTCAATGCCCACGCTGCTGGGATGGGCCACATCGCCCAGGACGATCCCGGGTTTCCCGGCTACCGGGCCGAGATCGCTGACGATGTCGCGACCGCGGCCGAGATCATGCGGAGCAAAGGCTACTCGACGCTGATGGTCGGCAAGTGGCACCTGTGCCGGGATACCGACATGTCCGCTGGCGGCCCACAGCACGGCTGGCCCTGCCAGCGCGGGTTCGACCGGTTCTACGGGATCCTCGAGGCGTTCACCAATCTTCATCAGCCGCACCGGTTGATCGAGGACAACCACGTCGTCGAGATCGACAGCTACCCGGACGACTATTTCCTCACCGACGACCTCACCGACAAGGCGATCAGGATGATCCGCGAGCGATCTGCGTCGCGGCCGGGCCAACCGTTCTTCCTCTACTTCGCCCATCCCGCCGCCCATGCACCACTGATGGCCAAGGCCGACGACATCGAGCGGTACCGGACCACATTCGCCGATGGATGGGACGAGATTCGATCGCGCCGCCACGAGCGCCAAATCGAACTCGGCGTCATCCCGCCAGGGACAGAACTGCCAGTCCGTAACGCCGAGGTCGGTGACGCCGTTCGGCCGTGGGCCGATCTCAGCGACGATGAGCGCACTCTTCACTCGCGATACATGGCGGTCTATGCAGCCATGGTCGACGAAGTCGACCAGAGTGTCGGTCGGCTTCGTGGTGCGTTGGAAGAGATGGGGGAGTGGGACAACACGATCCTCGTTTTCCTGTCCGACAACGGCGCAAGCCGCGAGGGCGAATCCGACGGAACGACGAACTACTTCGCTCACCTCGGCTACGGCGATGCCCGCAAAATGATGCCAGCCGATCTGGCCCGCCTCGACGACATCGGTGGGCCCAAGACCATGACCCATTACCCGCGAGGTTGGGCAATGGCGAGCAACACCCCGTTTCGGTTGTACAAGCGAAACACTCACGCCGGCGGGCACCAGGTTCCGTGCGTGTGGAGTTGGCCGAAGCGATTCGGCGAAGTGGCCGGCGAGATCCGCACCCAATACGGACACTGCATCGACATCTTGCCGACCGTGCTGCAGCTCGCAGGGTTGTCCACGCCGCCGGAGCGCAACGGCACGGCCATCAAGCCGATGAACGGGGCCAGCTTGGCAGGGGTGCTGGCCGATGCCGAGCACGGCGAAGTACGCGACGAGCAGTACTACGAAATGGAAGGCCATCGCGGCTTTTATCGCGACGGCTGGGAGGTCGTCACCAATCGGCGACCTCGGCGCCCGTTCACGGATGCTGATTGGGAGCTGTACGACCTTCGCGCTGACCCGACCGAGATCCATGATCTGGCTTCGGTTCATCCCGAGCGAGTTGCCGACATGGCTGACGGGTTTCATCAGGCTGCGGTCGCCAACCAGGTCTATCCCCTCGACGAAGGTTCGGGCTGGCGGTGGATCGTTCGGCCGCCAAAGGACGAGGTCTTCCATCGGCCCGTCACAATTTGGCCGGGCACTCCGACGCTCGAACGGATTCGCAGTGGCAGCCTGGTCTGGCAACGAACCTGTGTGATCACCGTCGACGCCACCATCGATGACGGCGACAGAGGTGTCCTCGTTGCTCATGGCGACCAGGGCGGCGGGTATTCGCTGGAAGTGGATCAGGCTGCGTTGTGGTTCGTGCACAACGACGGCCACGGGATGACGCAGCGAACATCTGCGGGCGCGCTCGGTGCCGGTCGCCATCGGATTGAGTTGACCCTTGGCGCGCCGGGTGGCGGCCGATGGATCGTGTCCGTCGGGGTCGATGGCGAGGTTCGAATCGGCGACGTCGACCACACGATGTTGTGGCCGATGGCTCCGTTCAGCGGCATCTCGATCGGTATCGACCGTGGGTCACCCGTTGACTGGGATCGCTCGATCAGCGATGGCGCCTTCGCCTTCTCTGGAGCGCTGCATTCGGTGCACTACGAGCCCGGCGAACTGGCCCCCGACGCAGGTGCTCGCTTCGTCGAACTCGCCAGGGAGATCGGTGCGAAGTACGAATAGCTGACTGGATCGGGTATCTGGCTTAGGCGTTGGTCGTGCCACTGCGCACGAGGCGACCCGGCCGAGCGCCGGTGTCGACTCCGTTACGACGGGTGATTTCGCCGTTGACGATCGTTGCCGCGTATCCGCGAGCGTGTTGCATCAGCCGTCTTCCACCGGCGGGCAAGTCGTCGACCGCCGTTGGGTACTCCAGATCAAGAGCGTCGAGATCGATCACGTTGAGGTCGGCCCGCTTACCGGTCTGAAGGGTGCCGCGGTCGTGGAACCCGACGACTTCAGCCGTGTCCAGTGTCTGGACCTTGACTGCTTGCTCCAACGTCAGCTTCGGACCCTTGCGGTCCCTCGCCCAGTGGCTGATGACGTAGGTGGGGATCGAGGCATCACAGATCATCCGGCAATGCGCGCCGCCGTCTGACAGACCCGAGACCGTCGCAGGATGGATCAACATCTCATGGATTGCGTCCTGCGTGCCGCCCACATAATTGAAGAACGGAAGCATCAGGAAAGCGTTGCCGTCGCTGTCGTTGAGGAGGTCATAGGCGGCCTCCATCGGGGAGACCCCGCGTGCGTTGGCGATCTCAGTGACGGTCTGGTCTGCATCGGGCTCGTAGTTCGGCGTGACACCCATCGAGTAGATCTTGTCGAGCATCAACTGCAGGAACGGTCCGAGACCGTCGAACTGGATGGTCGGGTCCGACGGTAGGTCGGTCTCGGCGAGAACGGCAGCCTTCACCTTTGGCGAACGAAGGGCCGCGCGCAGTTGCTCGCCGTCGAGTCGCGACGTGAGCTCGACCACAGTCGGGCGCTTCGTGAACGGGTTGTTGTTGGCCCATCCGATCATCATCCCGAACGGTCGGGCGGCAATTTGGGGCCGCATATTGCCCCCGGCTGCGTTGGTTTCGTCGACCTTGGCGAGCGCCGCCTTCCATGAATCCGGGTTTCGATCGTTTTGCAGCATTGCGAACGTGACCGGCAGCTTGGTCCGTAGTGCGATTCGGCTGAGCAGATCCACCTCGCCGAGGAACACCTCTTCTTCGAATTCCAGTCCCTGCGGAGCGACTTCGAACAATCCGCCGCCAGCATCGACGACGCCATCGGCGAGACCGTTGAGTTCGTCCTCCGCTGCGAAGGTGCCAGGAACCGGCTCGCCGTCGCGTGCTTTGTGGTTGAGCGTGCGGCTCGAAGAGAATCCGATCGCGCCTGCCTGAATCGCTTCGGTGACCAACTGCTTCATGCCGGCGATGTCGGCAGCGTCGGCGGGTTCGTTGCGAGCGCCGCGATCGCCCATCACGTAAGCGCGGACGGGGCCGTGGCCGACATAGGTGGCGATGTCGATCGAGTACGTCCGCGAGTCCAGTACGTCGAGGTACTCGGGAAAGCTCTCCCAGCCCCAGCAGATTCCTTCGTGGAGTGCCGTGCCAGGAATGTCTTCGACCCCCTCCATCAATTGCACCAGCCACTCCTCCTGCCCTGGTCGAACAGGGGCGAATCCGACCCCGCAATTTCCGGCGACGACGGTGGTGACGCCGTGACCGCTCGACGGCTCGAGCAGGTCGTCCCACGTTGCCTGACCGTCGTAGTGGGTGTGGATGTCGACCCAGCCGGGCGTTACCACCAGCCCGGTTGCGTCGATCACCTCTCGGGCTTCGGAATCGGCATCGGCATCGGCATCGGCATCGGTACCGGTTGCCGCGTCGGTCGGATGCCGACGGATCTCGCTGATTCTTCCGTTGTCGACCACGACGTCGCCGACGAAGCGCGGAGCGCCTGTGCCGTCGACGATGGTGCCTCCGCTGATGATGAGATCGTGCATAGCAACCCCCGATTGTTCCGGCCGGATTCCCGTACCGTCTCAAATCTAACGCACCGTCAGAAACGAGTCCGCACCGTGCGCACCATCGGCTTTTGCAGTGGATCGGTCAGCGCTGAGGCTGTCGGATCATTCCCCACATATGCGGCCCGTCGAGCGGCACGTCCCATTCGCTGCGCACCGTAAAGCCAAGGTGGTTGTAGTACGCGACGTTGACCTCCGTCTCGGTCTCGAGATAGAGGGGCAGGCCCTGGTGATTGCATACGTGGGTGATGGGGCCAATCATGCTGGCGCCGAGACCCTGTCGTTGCCAATCCGGATGCGTTGCGAGCAGGTTCAGATACCAGTGCGGCTCGGGTGGGGTGTGTTCTGCCAGGGCTGCACCGATCACCCCGAAACGTTCGATCAGGCGGTCCGAGAAGTTGCCATCGGCTTCCTCGGGTACAACATCGGTCTGTGGCCGGCCGGGCGGGACGAACGCCGCGACGGC
>JANOQU010000581.1:0-2189 GCA_031422355.1 Actinomycetes bacterium | reverse complement strand
TGTCGTTGGGGATCACGATCAGCGTGTCCACTTTTTCTTTGAGCTTGGTGACGCCCACATCTGCCTGCACCGAACGCCTGCGGCCTTCGAACGCAAATGGGCGGGTCACCACGCCAATCGTGAGTGCACCCAGTTTCTTGGCAATCTCCGCAATGACCGGAGCAGCCCCGGTTCCGGTTCCTCCACCTTCGCCAGCGGTGATGAACACCATGTCGGCACCCTTGATCATCTCTTCGATCTCTTCGGCGTGCGACTCCCCTGCGGCGCGACCGACTTCTGGATCGCTGCCAGCACCGAGCCCACGGGTGAGCTCACGTCCGATGTCCAGCTTGACGTCGGCATCGCTCATCAACAGCGCTTGCGCGTCGGTATTCACGGCGATGAACTCGACCCCCTTGAGGCCGGCGTCGATCATCCGATTCACTGCGTTGACGCCACCGCCGCCGACGCCAATCACTTTGATCATTGCGAGATAATTTTGCGGCGCGCCTGCCATCAGGGAACCTCCGACATTCCGTTCAAATTCGTGACGTAGCAGACTATGGCCTGCCACAGTGTTTCTTGGGCCTCATCCTGCCACGTTGCGATAGCCAAATGAGGGAGCATGCTCTGATCGCCGACATTTCTGTCGGCGCGGCAGCCTGCCTCGAACTGACCAATCGGCTACTTGACGCCGACATCTTGGGTGGTTGCGTTGATCAGGACGAACGTGTCGGAGTCGTCGCGCTTGAGAACAGCCTCGAGCCAGGTCAGCTTGTCGAGCAGATTTTCCGGCGCGCCGAGGATCACTTCCGTGTTGACGAACTGCAGCGACAATTCGCCGGTGTCGCTGACGACGACACGTTCGGTACGCGAACGAACCGCCGGACTCAACGCCTCGACAAGTTCTGCCGCGTGGCGGAAAGCATCCCCCGCTGCTCCGCCGGCCTCGGCATCGGCGCCCGGGCCCGTGATCTCCATGAACTCCAATGGTCGCCCGTCGATCACAACCAGAACGGCACCGTCAACATCGATGATCCGCCATCGCCCGTCACTGCCCTGATATGTGGCGAGGGGTATTCGTTCGACGATCTCGATCGAAGCTCTGTCGGGGAAATCGGTCGATACCCGCGCCTCTCGGATCCACGGGTTCTTTTCCAATTGCGCCTCGATCGCATTGGTGTCCACCAACAGCACCGGCCGGCCGATCAAGCGCTGCTCGGCGGCGTCATAGGCAGCCTTGGTGTTCCCACTAACCCCGCTTGCATCGACATCTTTGACCTCGAACAAACTCGACCCGAGAATCGCAAGCGCGGCGGTCACGATCACGACGACGGCAGCACCGACAGCGAACCATTTCAACCGACGGCGTCCGACCGCCCGTTTGACGGCGATCCGGCGTGCTCGCAGACGTGGATCCATACCAGCGGAGCCAGCAGCGGTCGGGATTCCCCCGGATGATCCCTCGATTTCGTCGTCACCGATTCGAATCGTCGTCCGTTCGACCGACGCTTCCGTCGAACGAGTCGAGTCACCCCGGAGGCGATCTGCACCCTCTTCGTCCAGGTAGACCGCGTCGGCGAAGTGATCGTTGCCGCCGATCTGGATGGGCTTGCGGGCCGACGCCGAGCCAGTGCCCGCCTCGGCGTCGGCCGATGCGATCGCTGCGACGGGTTGAACGGGAGGGACGGGTTGGATCGACGCAACGGGTTCGGTCGTGAGCCCGTCAGCATGCTCGGCACCGGACTGCGCTGTGAGCGGAGTCGGGGTTGTCACCATTGCTTCGCTGGCATCGTCTGGGTCACCGACTGATGTGGGCGCAAGGCCGAGAAGGATGTCGATCGATGGGTCGTCGAGGTCGATCTCTGAACCACCAGTCGGCGGCATGTCGCCGGCGAAGGCTGCGAGGAGTTCCTCGAGTGCCTTGTCGGGCACATTGCCCTCCCCAAGGGGAAGCTTCGAGTCAGTCATGTCGGCCCCGGAATCACGATGTCACCGTGACGCCGCGGCCATGATCCACCGGCGCTCCGGCGAACCCGACGAGGCGAACCTCGCTGCGGAGTGCAAACCCGGTCTCGCGCAGTACCCGCTCTCGTACCAACTCGATCAGTGCGACCACGTCTGCTGCGGACCCACCGTCGGAGCCTTGGATGAAGTTGGCATGCTTTGCCGAGACTGAAGCGGTTCCGAGCACCGTCCCCCGCATCCCC
>JANOQU010000580.1:0-4115 GCA_031422355.1 Actinomycetes bacterium | reverse complement strand
CACTTCGTCAAATCGGCTCAGCAACGAGCGGAAGGTCGAACCCGGGCCAGGCAACGACGATCACCATCGATGCGGATCTCGACGAGGCTGACCGGGCCGAACTGGGCAGAATCCTGATCGATCCCCTGCTCGTTGCTGAGCCGATTTGACGAAGTGTGAGGCGATGCCGTCCGGTCGTCGCCGCAACGGATTCAGCCATATCAAGACCATAGGCAGTCGCCCGGTTCGCCCCTCGCGCGATGAACGAAAAGTCAACATGTCGAGAGTGTCAGCTGGCTGTGCCAGGGTTTCAAGTCGGGCGGAGCTCGCGTCGTTCGACGGTGATCTCGTCGACGAAGTCGAGATCGACCTCGACTCCGAATCCGATTCCGGTCGGCAGCGCGATTTCGCCGTTGGTCGACAGGTCGAATGCAGCGGTGATATCGCGGGTCCAGTAGCGCTTCGTCGCCGAGATGTCTCCCGGCAGGGTGAAGCCTGGCAACGAGGCGAGGGCAAGGTTGGCTGCGCGGCCGATACCTGTCTCCAGCATTCCGCCGCACCAGACGGGTATCCCTGCCGCTACGCAATGGTCGTGGATGGCGACGGCGGCGAGGTAGCCGCCGACGCGGGAAGGCTTGATGTTGATGACGTCGGCCGCGTGCAGCGCGAGCGCACTCTTGACATGATCCAGCGAGCGGATCGCTTCGTCGAGGCAGACGGGCGTCGAGATTCGACGGGCGAGCTCGGCGTGGCCGACGAGATCGTCTTCGCCGAAGGGCTGCTCGATCAGGATCAGATCGAAGGAATCCAACTCGCGCAAACGGTCGATGTCGTCCACCGAGTAGGCGGTGTTCGCATCGACCTGCAACATGATGTCGGGATTCGCCTCCCGGATCCGGCGGACCGGGTCGATATCGAATCCGGGCTCGATCTTGAGCTTGACCCGCTGATATCCCTCGGACACATACCCGGCGACCACCTCGACCAATTCGTCGACCGTGTCTGTGATGCCGACCGACACCCCGACTGGCACCGAGGATCGCGGAGAGCCGACGTACTGCCCGAACGACTGGCCGTCGCTGCGGAGTTGGGCGTCGAGGACTGCCATCTCCAGCGCCGACTTCGCCATCCGGTGACCCTTGACCGGCGCCAGGATCGTTGCGACCTGCTCGGCCCGCAATGGTCCGGTGGCGAAGAGACGAGGCACGAGGTGGTCGCTGAAAACGGCGTCGGCTGCGTCGAGGAACTCGCTGAGATACAGCGGCTCGGCCTCGATCGAACACTCGCCCCAACCATCGCCCTGGTCGGTCACGACTCGGACGACCACCACCTCACGAACGGTCTCGGTGCCAAAGCTTGTCCGAAACGGCCGCACGAGGGGCATCCGGAGCCGTCGGAACTCGAACATCTCGGGCGTCAACGATGGCGGCGGTGCGGACGATGGCGTGAATGCGGTCATGTCTGGCGGGGTAGCAGCATCTGGGCGGCCGCCTCCAGCTCAGCGGTCCAACCGTCTGGCCCTTCCGGCTCGACGATCGGCAAGACGACGAACTTCGTCGTTCCGACGTCCACGAACCGATCGACCAGCGCAAGTAATTCCTCCCAACCCTGCGGGACCAGGGTGCGAGGGTCACTAATGTCTGGCCGTCTCGCTGCGAGGCCCGCAACCAGGGCGTCTGGAAGGGGACCGTGGCAGTACGGAATCAATGCGCCGAAATGATCGGCGGGTACCTCACGCTCATGTTCGCGGGCGACCTGTTCGATCACCGGCCGGGCCGCCTCGACATCGGCTGGCGTCAGAAACGACGGCAGCCACCCATCGGCCAAACGGCCGACTCGCCTCAACTCACTCGGCGCAATGCCGCCGAGCCATACCTCGAGCGGCTGTTGAACGGGCTTGGGCAGAACCCTCAGTTCGTCATAGTGGAACCGCTCACCGTGGAACGTGGTCGTCTCGTCCGCCCAGCATGAACGCATCACAGCCAGCGCCTCGTCGAAGATCTTGGCGCGATCTTTCCGTTCGACGCCGAACGCCTGCTGCTCGTGTGGGTTGGCGATACCGAGTCCGAACGCTGGCAGCAGGCGGCCGCCCGACAGCCGATCCAGTGTCGCCAGTTCCTTGGCGAGCACGACCGGGTTGCGGCCAGGCAGCACCATCACGCTCATCCCGAACTTCAACCGCTTCGTTCGGCCGGCCGCAAACGACATTGCGACCAACGGATCCGGTGCCTCGGCGCCGATTCGCTCGCTGAGCCACAAACTGTCGAACCGAAGCCGTTCCAGGGCATCGACGACCACGCTGAATCCGCCGTCGTTCAGCCGAGTCCCGGTACCGAACCCGTACCCGATCCGAACCTTCATCAACGGTGGTTGCGGCTCTTCAGGCGTCACGTCGACACGTCGCGCACGATCCGGGCGACGATCTCGGCAGTCTCGATCGGCATCGACGAGAACGGCGAGTGGTCGGTTTCCAAGGTGACGATGCTCGCGCAGTGTGTCGACATCAGGTCCTGATGGCTGATGTGAATCGCCTCGTCGGCGGTACAGCGAACATAGGTAGACGGAAGCGTCTTCCAACCCGCCCCGGTCAGTTCCTGGGAGAACGTCGCGAGCGGCTGCGGGCAAAGCCTGGCGTTGTTGGCCGCTGCCGAGACCGGATCGCAGCGGCCGCTGAACGTAGCGTGGGCCAGCGACAGATCGATCGTGAACACGCCGTCGCCCATGACCATCGCCGCCGGCAACGTTGTGGCCGCGGCCGGCATGGTCGCCGCGAGGCCCATCACGCTCTGCCCTTCGTCGGGCACGTAGGCGGTCAGATACACGAGGTGCACGACCTTGGCCGCAGTCTCCGGCGTCGAAGTCGCTTCGGTGATGACCGCTCCTCCGTAGGAATGTCCGACGAGGACGACAGGTCCTGACAGTTGGCGGATCACCGACGTGACGTGGGCGGCGTCGCCGTACAGATCACCGAGCGGTTCGATCGACGCGCCATGGCCCGGCAGATCGATTGCGAGTGACGGAATTCCTCGCGAATCCAGTTCGGATTGCAAGTTCGCCCAACACCACGCGCCGTGCCACGCCCCGTGGACCAGAACCACCATTGGCGATGTCGACGCACTCACCGTGGCATCGTGGCATACGGCGACCCAAGCGTGAGGTGCTCAGCGGGCGTCGGTGCGGATCGGGATCATTGTCACGCGGTGGTGCAGGTGGCTCCGGTGACCACTTCCGATGCGGCGGCCGTCGAGCTTGGTATTGGTGACGACCCAACTGGCGACGAACGCGATCGTCATGACCGAGATCACAACGGCCTGCTCGGACAGTTCCGCAACCGCCGACAGGAACCATGCAACCGAGGCAGCGGCGGCCGTGACAACGATGGCGAGACGGGTTCGCCGGGTGAGGCTGCGGTGTTTCGGGGCGACGTGATTCGCGTTCATGTCTCTATAGACGTCGCGGCGGACGATTTTGATCGCACTTTCGACATCTCTTCTCGAAACTGACACGTACGTCGTCGTGTCGTAACGTGACGACGTGTCCGAGACATCCAATTCGTCGAATTTTCCCTCGACGCCGCCCGATCCACTTTCGTCGCTGATCGACCCGATGGCGCTCTTTCGGCTCGACGGACAGGTCGCAATCGTCACCGGGGCATCGTCGGGCCTGGGCGCACGTTTTGCCCGATTGCTCCACGCAGTCGGTGCGTCGGTGGTCGTTGCGGCACGCCGTGCCGACCGATTGGCTGCATTGGCCGATGATCTCCCCGGCGCGTTCGCCGTCGTGACCGACCTGGAAATCGCCGAGGACCGAGAACGGCTGATCGCCATGACGATCGAGCGTTTCGGCGGTGTGCATGTGCTCGTCAACAACGCTGGAATCGGTGGCAAGGTGGGGATCGAGGACGAGTCGCTCGAACTCTTCCGCCAGGCAATGGAGGTCAACGTCACCGCCCTCTGGCACCTCGCCAAGCTGGCGTCGAAGCCAATGATCGCCCAGGGCTACGGCAGCATCGTCAACGTCGCCTCGATGCTCGGTCATGTCGGCGCCGCACCGATCAAACAGGCGCACTACTGCGCGAGCAAGGGGGCGGTCGTCAACATGACCAGAGAGCTAGCCCTCCAGTTCGCCCGAAAGGG
>JANOQU010000579.1:0-6696 GCA_031422355.1 Actinomycetes bacterium | reverse complement strand
GTAGCGAAGCCGTGGCAACGTCCCGCGGAGCCAGACGTAGACATACAGGAACACCAGGATCTTGAGCAGGAACCACACGGTGCCGCTGAGCGGACCGAACGGCAGGTACCCGCCGTAGTCGATGTCACCAACGGTGAACGTGAGCGGCTGTGGGCCACCGAAGAACAGGGTCACGATGACACCGCTCATCGTGACGGTGTTCATGAATTCGGCCAGGAAAAACAGGGCGAAGCGAAGCGACGAGTACTCGGTGTTGAAGCCACCGACCAGTTCCTGCTCGGCCTCGACCAAGTCGAACGGCGGCCGGTTGAGTTCTGCGGTCCCGGCGATCATGAAGATCACGAACGGAACGACACCCGTCGCGATCAGGCTCCACTTGGTGATGCTGCTCTGCGACGCAACGATCCCGTTCGTGCTGAGCGTGCCAGCGATCAGGATGACGGCACCGAGGCTGAGGCCGAGTGCGGCTTCGTAGGACACCATCTGGGCCGAGGCCCTCACCGAGCCGAGCAACGGATACTTCGAGCCGGACGACCAGCCGGCAAGCATGATGCCGTACACGCCGATGCCGCTCAGGGCGAGTAACAGCAACACGCCGATTGGCGGATCGGCCAACTGGACGAAGGTGTCGCGACCGAAGATGCGCACGATGCCGCCCTTGCCGTCGCGGAAATCGCCACCGAGAGGAATCACACACCAGACGAGGAATGCCGGCACAAACGCGAGGAATGGCGCGAGCCGGAACACGACCCGGTCGGCGCGTTCTGGCAGCAGGTCTTCCTTGAAGAACAACTTGATGCCGTCGGCCAAGGTCTGCAGGATGCCGAATGGGCCGGCCTTGTTCGGTCCGGTTCGGTTCTGCATTCCGGCGACGATCTTTCGTTCGAACCAGACCATGAACATCGTTGCCACCAGGCCGACGACGAACACGACGACCACCTTGAGCAGCACGATCAGTACCGAGGTCAGATCGACGATTTCGAGCAGGTTGTCGAGTGCCAACATCAGAGGCTCTCGATCCGTACGTCGGTGACGGCAGACGTCGCATCGATCAGGTCGCCGACTCGCGCGTTTCCTGGCTGGTTGAACGGAACCCAGGCGGTGCCCCGCTGAACCGAATCATCCGTGGCAAGCGTCAACACGATCATCGCCCGTTGGCTGGTGACGGTCACTTCTGCGCCGACCGCTGAGCCGATTCGGGCAACGTCGAGAGGGTGAACGTACAGTGCGGTCCCCGGCGCAAGCGGCGCCAACGACGGTGAGTGGCTGGTGCCGACGGCGGCGTCGTACAGTTTGCGACTGACCACCAGGCGGAAGTCGTAGGCGTTGCGATCACCAAGACCGACGACGGGCACATTGATTGGATCGATGGTCCGTGTGGTCGCGAGGACGCCGTCGACGTCGGCGGCGAGTGCCGCCGCCGTGACACCCTCGTAGCCGTCGACGTGCTGATTGATCGCTGCGCTCACGTCGTCGACGGATCCGAAGCCGAGGTCGGTGCCGAGCCTTTTGGCGATATCGGCTGCAATCATCCAGTCGGGGCGAGACGTTCCGTTGACCGTGATTTTCTGGGCCACTCGCGTCACGCGGCCTTCGAGGTTCGTCGTGGTCCCCGCCTTTTCGGCAAAGCCGGCGGCTGGCAACACCACGTGGGCAAGCTTCGACGAATCGTTGACGACGGTGTCGATCGCGATGATTCGTCGTGCACCGGCGAGGGCTCGGCGAGCGAGATCCGAATCGGGGAAATCGGACAACGGGTCGGCACCGAGCAGAACGAGACACTCGATCGTGCCGGCTGCGGCTGCAGCGAGAATGCCCTTGCTGTCGAGACCGTCGATGCCCGGCCGTAGCCCGACCTGCAGGGCTCCGACCACATTGCCCCGGCGCAGCGCAGGCAGAACCTTGGCCTCCGGGATTGCGGCCGTCAGCGCGAGCAGCGCTGCGACCGTGGCCGACGACGACTCGGCCAGGTTGGCCCTGCCGACAACGATGACGACGTTGCCGGAACCGATCTGGGCAGCGATTTCGGACTGCTGCAGGGCTGTGGTCACGGCGTCAGCCTGAGCGCCCGGCTGGTAGAACACGGTCCGCCAGGCGTACCGGCTGAGTCCGCTGGCCTTGGCTGTGAACTCGATGATCCGGCTTCGCTTGCGTTCGGCTGCGTCACGAAGCCGCAGGTACAGCACCGGCAACTCTTCTTTCAGGTCCGGCCCAAGCAGGATGATGGTGGATGCATTGGCTGCCTCCGCGATCGTGGCCCGATTCAGCCCGAGGACACCGACCGGCAACCCGTCGCCGAGTTGAGCAGAGACATTCGGCGTGCCGATGACGTCGTGAGCCAGGCGGGCCCAGGCGAACGCGTCCTCGTTCGTGCCGCGGGCGCCACCGAGTACGGCAATGCTGCTCGGTCCACCAGCAGCGAGTGCATCGTTGATCAACTGAGCGACGGAACCAATCGCCGAATTCCACGAGGTGGGGGCGTGGCCCTCGTTGGTCAGCACGAGCGGAGTGGTGACACGGTCTCCGCTACTGATCGACTCGAACCCGAACCGGCCCCGATCGCACAGCCAACCCCAGTTGACCGGCTCGGAATCCACGCCCTGGATCCGAACGACCTCGTCCCGAGTGGACTGCACTGCGACATGGCATCCAACCGCACAGCCCGTGCAGGTGCTCTCGGCCTCGTCGAGATCCCACGGTCGGGCCTTGAACCGGTACGGCTTGGCGGTCAGCGCGCCGACCGGGCAGATCTGGACGGTATTGCCGCTGAAGTAGCTGGCAAAAGGCTCGTCCGGGAACGTGTTGATCTGGGTCAGGTTGCCGCGATGGGTGAAGTGGATCAGTGCGTCGCCAGCGACTTCGTCGGCAAAGCGAGTGCAGCGGTCGCACAGGATGCAGCGTTCCCGGTCGAGGAACACGAGATCGCTGATCGGGATCGGCTTCTCGTAGTGGCGCTTCTCCTCCACATAGCGGCTCTCGCCCGGACCGTGGCTGAACGACTGGTCCTGCAACGGGCATTCGCCACCCTTATCGCACACCGGACAGTCGAGCGGATGCTGCGCAAGCAGCAACTCGATCACGCCCTCCTGAGCCGCCTTGGAGATCGGCGAATCGGTGAACACCTTCATGTCCGGCGACACGGGGAACATGCACGATGGCATCAACTGTGGTCCGCGCCCGGTGTCGACTTCGACAAGACACATCCGGCACATGCCGACCGAGCTCATCCGCTCGTGGTAACAGAAACGAGGAATGAACTCGCCAGCGTCCTCGGCGGCTTTGATGATCAGATCACCCTTGCGAGCGGTGACGGCCCTGCCGTTGATCTCGATGGCGACGGCATTTGGATCTGCGATTGGCTCCGGTGCGTCGTCGACGGCTTCTGTCTCGATCGTGGTCATCAGTGGGCCCCGGCCGGTGCTGGTGTCGCTGCGTCGGCCGATGTCGGAGTGACCGGTGCAGCCGAGACGGGAATGAACGTGCGTTTGACGATCTTGGCCTCGAATTCCTCGCGGAAGAGTGTGAGCGCCGAATGCACAGGCGCATATGCCGACGGCCCGACGAAGCAGATCGTGGTCATCTTGTAGGGGAACGGCACCGCCGGGAGATCCAGCGCGGCGCTCGATGCGTGTGGGAACGCACCGGGACAGATCGTCTCGCCCACTTCGTACAACTGGTCGAGGTCGCGGTTGGTGCCGACGCCGGCGACGACGCGTTCGAGGATGCGCATCAGCCAGGTTCCGCCCTCACGGCAGGGCGCACACTTACCGCAGGATTCGTGGGCGTAGAACCGGGTGAGCGTGAGCGCCGCCGACGGGATGTCGGTGGTGTCGTCCATCACCATGATTGCCCCGGAGCCCAGCATCGAACCGGCCGCGCCGACGAGGCGACCCTCGAACGGTAAGTCGAGTTGATCGGCAATGAACCACGGCGCAGAGCCCCCACCGGGCACGAACGCCTTCAGTTCGTTGTCGTCTCGGATCCCTTGGCAGAACTCGTCGCCGTAGATCAGATCGCGGAACGTGGTCGTGCCGTTGATGATCTCGAACACGCCCGGTCGTTTGACGTGGCCGGAAATCGCGACCATTCGCGTTCCGGGCGATGTCGGCGTACCGACCTTGAGGTACTCGTCGGCACCGTTGCGCAGCAACCACGGCAAGTTAGCGAGGGTTTCGACGTTGTTGACGATGGTCGGCTTGCCGTACAGGCCGATCGCGGCGGGGAAGAACGGAGGCTTCAGCCGGGGCATGCCCCGATTTCCTTCGAGGCTCTCGATCAGGGCGGTCTCTTCGCCGACGACATAAGCACCGGCACCCCAGTGCAACACGATGTCCACCGACAGTTGAGAACCGAGGATGTTGCGGCCGATATAACCAGCGGCGTAGGCCTCGTTCAACGCCGTTGCGACGCGCTCTTGAGCCAAGGCCATCTCACCGCGGATGTAAAGAAAGCACTGCGACAGGCCAGCGGCGTAACAGGCAATGAGGCAACCCTCGATCAACTGATGCGGATCGCGCTCCATCAGGAGCCGGTCCTTGTAGGTGCCCGGCTCGCTCTCGTCGCCGTTGACCACCAGATACCGGGGGTAAACGCCGGGTGGGGTCAGGCCCCACTTGGTTCCCGCCGGGAAACCGGCGCCGCCTCGACCGAGCACTGTCGCGTTCTTGACTTCGTCGTGAATTGCCGGGGCGGGACGGGTGAGGGCAGCCTTGAGGCCCTCATAGCCGTCAGTCGCCAGATAGCGCTCGAGTGTGTAGCTGTCTTCGTAGCGGAACCGCGACGTCACGATCTCGGGCCGATCACCGGAGTAGAAACCAGGCGTGTGCGGATAGGTGGTCGCCGTGCTCATCAGTTGGCCCCTTGGGCTGCAGGTGCCGATGCCGGTGCGGGCATCCACGCTGGTGCCGTCGTCACGTCGTCGGGCGCAACAGCGCCGACTGCGAGTTCGGCCGGGATCCGTTGACGGATCTTGGCAACGGTGCCGTGCGGCGGAATCTCGTCACCGAGGCGGCCACTGCGGAGGTCGTCGATCAACGCATCGAAGGTCTCATTGGTGACCCGGAATCGGTAGCGGTAGTTGACCTGCAGTGTGGGCGCCTCGGTACACGCGGCCTGGCACTCTGCGTGTTCGAGGGTGAACAACCCATCTGGCGTCGTGCTGCCAGCTTTGACCCCGAGGACATGCTCGGCATGGTGCATCAATTCGCCGGCTCCGAGGAGAGCGCAGGACATGGTTCCACAGATGTTGACGAGGTACTTGCCGACTGGTTCGAACTTGAACATTTCGTAGAACGTCGCGGTGCCGAGCACCTCCGCAGACGTTGTACCGACCAATTCACCGATATGTCTCATGGCATCTTCGGTGACGTAACCGTCTTGCTGCTGAGCGAGATGCAGCAGAGGAATCATGGCCGAGCGGGCCTTGGGGTAGCGGCCGATGATCTCGAGCGCGACCCGTACGTTGTCTTCGGTCAACCTGCTCACTAACGATCGACCTCTCCGAGAACTGGATCCACGCTGGAGATGATGGCAACAGCGTCGGCCACGAGGCAATTGCGCATCATGTGCGGCAGGCACTGCAAGTTGACGAATGACGGCCCGCGGACGTGCATCCGGTAAGGCTTGGCCGAACCGTCGCTTGCGATGTAGCAGCCGATCTCGCCGCGAGGGCCTTCGATCGAGACGTAGGTTTCGCCCTCTGGCACCTTGAACCCCTCGGTGAAAATTTTGAAGTGATGGATCAACGCTTCCATCGATTCGTCGATTCGTGCCCGTGGCGGCGGGGTGACCTTCTTGTTCTGGATCCGGTAGTCGCCCGACGGCATCTTGTCGAGGATCTGATGGACGATCTTGATCGATTCCCGGATCTCGTTGAGCCGAATCGCGAACCGGTCGAAGCAGTCTCCGTAGGATCCGACGATGACGTCGAACTCCACCTCGTCGTAACGAAGGTACGGCATGTCTCGGCGCAGGTCCCATGGCGTTCCGGTACTGCGCAGAATCGGGCCGGTCGCACCGAGGGCAAGTGCCTCTTGGGCAGTGATGACACCGACGCCCTGCAACCGGTCACGCCAGATCGGCTGACCGGTCATCAAGATGTCGTACTCGACGAGTCGGGGCGGGATCAGTTCGAGCAACCGCAGAACGTCGTCGCGCCAGCCGGCGGGCAGATCTGCGGCGAGTCCGCCAGGACGGATGAAGTTGTGGTTCATCCGTAGGCCGGTGACCTTCTGGAAGAATCGCAGCACTTCCTCACGTTCGCGCCAGCCGTACAGCATCATGCTGACCGCGCCGAGATCCATCCCGTTGGTGGCCATGAACAGCAGATGGCTGCTCATCCGGTTGAGCTCGCTGAGCAGCATCCGCATCCAGACCGCACGCTCGGGGATGTCGCCGTCGATACCGAGCAACTTCTCGGTGGCCATCGAAAACACCAGCTCATTGTTGAGCGGGCTGACGTAATCCATCCGGGTCACGTTCGTCCCACCCTGCATGAAGGTGAGCTCTTCGCCCGTCTTCTCCATACCGGTGTGGAGGTAGCCAATGATCGGCTTGCAGCGCAGGACGGTCTCCCCCTGCAGTGCGAGCATCAACCGGAGCACCCCGTGGGTTCTGGGGTGCTGAGGCCCCATGTTGATGATCATCGTCTGCTCTGACACGTCGCCGGACTGGCCGGGTACAGCATCGGCGTCGACT
>JANOQU010000578.1:0-4131 GCA_031422355.1 Actinomycetes bacterium | reverse complement strand
AGCGCATGGAACGGATGCGCCGCCTTCGCTTTTCCAGTAGGGGCAGCTACCTGATGAACGGCTTTGGCCCCGACGCAAAACTGAAGCGTCGACGTCGGCGCCGTTAGCCTCGGTCAGATGCTTGACACCGTCATTCGCGACCTTGCCAAAGGCAAGAATTTTGCCACGCTCTCGTTCCATCTGGCCAATGGGCAGATCGCAACTCATGTCATGTGGATCGACGCCGACGACGAGCATCTGTTGATCAACACAGAGGTCCACCGGTTGAAGTACACCTCCATCGCCGCCTCGCCCGGCGTGACCGTCGCGATCTGGAACAGCCAGAACCCGTACGCGTACGCCGAAGTGCGGGGAACGTTCGTCGCCGAGATCCGCGGCGCCGAAGCCCGCGCCCACATCGACGCGTGCTCCAATCGCTATACCGGCGTCGATTACCAGGGTGACATCAAGAGCGAGCGTGTGATCATGAAGATTGCGCCGCTGCGCCAGCGAGCGCAGGGTTTGAGCTGACTCTCGGGACAGCCCGACGCCTACTTCCGCTGGAAGTTGGCCGGGCGCTTCTCGGCGAAGGCCCTCGGTCCTTCCTTAGCGTCGGCCGACGCCATCACGGCCATCCCGTGGGTGCTCTCCCACTCGAAGGCTTCGGCTTCGCTCATCATCTCGGTGACGCGTAGCGTCTTGAGGATCGCCTCGACGGCGAGCGGGCCATTGGCGGCGATCATTGCCGCGATCTCCAGTGCCTTGTCGACGGCTGAACCGTCGGGAACGACATGGTTGATCAGGCCCAATTCCTTTGCTTCTTGGGCTGCGAGATGTCGACCGGTCAGGAGAATCTCTGCAGCGGCCGCGTACGGAATCTGCCGACGGAGACGGACAGCCGAGCCACCCATTGGGTATAGCGACCAACGCGCCTCGCTGACCCCGAACCTGGCGCTCTCCCCCGCCACTCGAATGTCTGTGCCCTGCAGAATTTCCGTTCCGCCAGCGATCGAGACACCTTCGACCGCCGCGATGATCGGCTTGGTCGGCTGATACGTCTTCAACAGGCCGCGGTAGATGAACCCCGGGTCTTCCTTCATCCGCTGGGGGACGTCGATCGCATCCACTTCGTCAACGTCGCCGGCCATCGCCCGAAGGTCCATCCCTGAGCAGAAGTTGCCCTCGGCGCCAGTGAGAATCGCACACCGGATGTCATCGTTATCGCTCACTTCCTGCCACACATCTGCGAGCAGCGCGAACATCGTCAATGTCATTGCGTTGTACCGCTTGGGACGGTTCAACGTCACGATCATCACTGCGCCTTCGGTTGAGACCTCGACCTGGGCCATGCTGGACTCCTTGTTCGCTCATCCGCCTCAGCCCATGCCTCGGCACTTAATGCCTGACATCATTGCCGGTCTCACCTGTGATTCATGACCCGAACGCACCAGTGATCGTCGGCGCAGCTGCGGTCCAGCAGCGCTTCGCCGATGCCGCATCGGCAGCGGAGCCGCTTGCTCTGATCCGCTCTGCGATCGAGGCTGCAGCCGACGACGCCGGATCTCGGCGGTTACTGGATTCAGCGTCGGTGATCCTGATGCCGCAGGGTTTGTGGCAGGCGTCGAATCCGGCGCGAGTTGCAGCTCCGTGGAACCCGAGCATCCGCAGCATCGTCGCCGATCTCGGGGTTCTCCAAGAGACACTCATCGGTCGGGCCTGCCAGATGGTCGGCAGAGGCGAGGCCGAGGTCGTCATCGTCGCGGGCGGAGAGGCCAAGTTTCGATCGTTGAGAGCTCAGATCGACGGCGCCGCGATCCTCGACCAAGAGGCCCTCACGGCCGGCTCGATCGGGGCACCGACCGAGCGATTGGTTCCAGCACACGAGGTCATCACGACCGAAGAGATCCAACGCGGTCTCGCAGTACCGGCGCGCCAGTACGCGATGATCGACACGGCCCTGCGGCACGCCCAAGGCCTCTCGGCCCGCGAGCACCAGCGGATGCTCGCAGCCTTGCAAGCGGAATTCGCAAGCGTTGCCGCAAGCAACCCTGATGCATGGACGAAAGCCACCGCCGAGCCGCTGGTATTCGACGGCAGTACGGCATCGAACCCGATGCTTGCGTGGCCGTATACGAAGCTGCACTGTTCACAGTGGAACGTAGATCAAGCGGCAGCATTGATCATCTGCAGTGTCGGCGCCGCTGAGCGTTTGAGTATCGGGCGAGACCGCTGGGTGTATGCGCACGTCGGGATCGAATCCAACCTGATGGTGCCGATGACACATCGTGGCGAGATCCACCGCTCCCCCGCCGTCGCCCTGGCAGGCGAGACCGTACTTGCACACTGTGGCGTGGCTCCATCGGATGTGGATCACCTCGATCTCTATAGTTGCTTCCCCGCAGCCGTTCGTGTTCAGACCGCGGAGCTCTCGATCGATCCAGCTCGACAGTTGACCGTCACCGGCGGGATGACCTTCGCCGGCGGGCCGCTCAACAACTACAGCCTGCAAGCATTGGCTGCGATGGTCCAGGTCCTTCGAGCCGACGATGACTCAAGCGGCCTCGTCACGAACATCAGCGGGATGTTGACCAAGTACGGGTTGTCGATGTGGTCGTGTCAGCCCCCCGTTCGACCGTTCGAAGCGATCGACATCACCGACGTTGTTGCAGATGCAACGACCACGGTTCCGTTCGACGCATTACATGTCGGTGAAGTACGAGTGATCACCTACACGGTGGCCTGCGATCGGGGCCAACCGGTTCAAGGCATCGTGGTCGGCGAGACGACGGATGGTGTTCGAGTGCTGGCCCAGACCGATGACCAGGAGATGATGAACGACATGATGGCGGCTGACTGGTGTGGACGCCAGATCGCGGTCGACATCAGCCGGATCCTTGCAGTTCAACGCTGAGATGCAGTTGCAGCGGTCGGCTGACGGCCGCTCGTCGTGGTACCTGACTACAGGTGAGCCGCTGCTGCGGCGTGGACCGCGGCGATGATTGGCTCCCAATCGGCATTGGGTTGACGAGTCACCGTGACGAAATCGTTGACCCCGAACACTGTGGAGACCCCGCCTGCCGCAAACACGGCGTTCGCGAACGCAATCTCCGCCGCATCGACGGCATTGGTCACGTTGAACATTGCGTCCAGTTTGACGTCGAGAGTGAATTTCGTTGCGTCGGGGTTCGGCGTCGAAGAAGCAGTTGCAGTGGCCACCTGGTCAGTTGACCATAGGTTCGGGCCCAACGGCAACCGCCACCAGTTCCGGTCATCAGATATGCATCTCGGTATAGACATCAGAAGGTGCTAGCGTTTTGATATGGCATCTACCCGGACGACCTTTACCCTTGACGATGCCTTGGCCGACCAGGCACGACGACTCGACATCAACATCTCCGCCGCTGCCAGAGACGGCGTCGCTGCAGCCGTTCGAGAGGCAATGCACGCGTCCGACCGTGCGGCCTACGAGCGCACCCCAGAACGAGCCGATGAATTCTGGACCGACGCTGAAGCGTGGGGCTCGACATGAATCGTGGCGACGTGTGGCTCGCTCAGGTCGGCCGAAAGGTCCGACCCGTGCTGGTCCTGACCCGTCAATCCGTGATCGACGTGCGCGAACTCATCACCGTCGCCGAGATCACTACCCAGATTCGCGGTCTCGCCGTCGAGGTCTCCTTCGACCACGACGTAGCCGGCCTCGACGAAGAATCAGCGATCAACTGCGACGGCCTACACACCGTCGCCCAATCGTCACTCACGAAACTCATCGGCGCAGTGGACGACAGCACAATGCGCTCCGTCTGCCGAGCCGTCACGTTCGCTCTCGGCTGCTGAGCGGTCGTCGGCGCTCGTCAACCGTCTGAGGTTCTGCGACTCGGCATCATCGTTTGTGGCGGCCCAGTTGCCGACAGGAAGTCGGCGATTATCCGGCCGACGAGGTCGGGCTGTTCGACGGGAACCATGTGCGATGCACGCGGGATGACAGCAAGTTGGCCTGCGGGCAAGGCTTCGTACAACGCGACGGTATGGCTGAGTTCAATGAGGTCGTCGTCACCAACGAGAACGAGTGTCGGCATCGACACCGCGGCCAGATCGTCGATGGTTAATCGTGGCTCGGTATCCATCAACTCGGACGCCTTCGCGAGCATCGTC
>JANOQU010000577.1:0-6603 GCA_031422355.1 Actinomycetes bacterium | reverse complement strand
CCTGCTCGACCTCACCCCCGCGGTCTCCGCCAAACGCGTGGCCGAGCCCGCCCGGCGAGACCCGGCGCGGGCGCTCGTCGGAGTTGTGTTCTACCGTGCCCACCTGGTTGCCGGAAACACGCGCTTCATCGACGACCTCTGTGACGCGATCGAAGCGGCGGGTGCCCAGGCATTCGCAGTGTCGTGCTACTCGCTACGCGGCACTGACGGCACGCCAGTGGTCGACTTGCTGCGCGATCGAGGTATCGATGTGCTGATCACCACCGTGCTTGCCGCAGGCGGTGTTGCTGCTGCGGCCGGGACGCCCGGCGGTCCAGGCGGGCTCGACGGCGAAGCATGGGAAGTCAGCGCGCTGGCCAGTCTCGACGTGCCGATCATCCAGGCGCCGTCGTGCAGTTCCACGAGCGAGCAGTGGATGGACAGCGACGCAGGCCTCGGCCCGTTCGACGTGACCCAAGGGATTGCGATCCCCGAGTTCGATGGTCGGATCATCGCGCCGGCTTTCGCGTTCTACGAGGTCGTTGACGACGGTGACCAGATCGGATCCCAAGTACGTGCGTATCGAACCGTTCCTGACCGCGTCGCTCGGGTCGCTGGAATCGCGACACGATACGCGCGCCTTCGGCGACGGCGGACCGTTGATCGCAAGGTCGTCATCGTGCTCTCCGCCTACCCAACGAAACGCAGCCGGCTCGGCAACGCCGTCGGGCTCGATACGCCCGCATCCGCGATACGGATGCTGCACGCGTTGCGAGACCACGGATATCGCGTCGATCGGATTCCATCCAGTAGCGACGAACTGATGGCCGAACTCGCCGACGGGCTGACGTACGACGCCGAGTTCTTGACGCCTGCTCAAATCGACGCCGCTGTTGGCTCGATGGGTACGGACCACTACCTGCGCTGGTTCGCGACCGTGCCTGAGCAGGCTCGCCACGACATGGAGACCAAGTGGGGTGCCGCCCCCGGGCGACAGCGCGTTCATGACGGTGAACTGGTCTTCAGTGGTGTCGACCTTGGCAACGTGCTCGTCGTGATCCAGCCGCCGCGCGGCTACGGCGACGATCCGGTTGCGGTGTATCACTCCCCGAACTTGCCGCCAGCGCATCACTACATGGCGTTCTATCGTTGGCTCGACGAGGGCTGGGACGCCGACGCGATCGTGCACCTCGGTAAGCACGGCACGCTCGAATGGTTGCCCGGCAAGTCGGTCGGCCTCAGTGGGTCCTGCTACCCGGACATGGCAATTGGGGATGTGCCGTTCTTTTACCCATTCGTGGTCAACGATCCCGGCGAAGGTACCCAGGCCAAGCGCCGCGCCCACGCCGTCGTGATCGACCATCTGCTTCCGCCGATGACTCGCGCGGACACGTACGACGACCTGGCCAAGCTGGAGCAACTCTTCGACGAATACGCTCAGCTGCAATCCATCGACCCGGCCAAGCTGCCTGCTCTTCGAAACAAGATCTGGGAGCAGATTACCGAGTCCTCGATCGACCAGGACCTCGGATTGCCCACTGTTGCGAACGCCGACGGTTTCGATCCCGATGACTTCGACACGGTCATCGTCGATGTCGACGGGTACCTCTGCGGCCTCAAGGACGCCCAGATCAGGGGCGGATTACACATCCTCGGTGCTGTTCCCGACGGTGACACACTGATCGATCTCGTCCTTGCAATCACCCGGCTCGGTCACGGCACCATCCCATCGCTGCGGCTGACGGTTGCTGCCCAAATGGGTGTCGATGCAGCGCTGCCAGAGATGTTCGACGCTCTCGAGGGTCGCTGTCGAGAACTGGTTACCGACGCCGCGGGTCGAGGCTGGCAGTCGATGCCCGACGACCTCGAAACGATCTCGTGGGTCTGCGATTGGCTCGTTCCCAAACTGCGGCTGTCCGGCGATGAACTGTCGAACCTGCTCGTTGGCCTTGACGGTCGTTACGTGCCGGCGGGCCCGTCTGGCACGCTGACCCGTGGTGGTGCACACGTCCTGCCCACCGGACGAAACTTCTACTCGATCGACCCCAAAGCCCTGCCGACCCAACTGTCGTGGGACGTCGGAGTGAAGTTGGCCGACGCCCTGATCGAGCGGCACCTGGCCGAGGAAGGCACGTACCCGAAAACCGTCGGGCTCGTCCTCTGGGGTACGGCGATCATGCGAACCCAGGGCGACGATGTCGCGGAAGCCCTCGCGCTGATGGGTGTCCGGCCAGTCTGGGAGATGGAATCGCGGCGTGTCGTCGGAATCGAAGTCGTGCCGATCGTCGAGCTTGGACGACCTCGAATCGACGTGACCCTGCGAATTTCGGGCTTCTTCCGGGACGCGTTCCCTAACCTGGTCGCACTGCTCGACGAAGCCGTCGAGATCGTTGGTTGCCTCGATGAATCGCCCGACCAGAACTTCGTGGTTGCCCAGGGCAACGACCCGCGTGTATTCGGTCCGGCCCCTGGGTCTTACGGTGTCGGCATCTTGTCGCTGATCGAGAGTCGGAACTGGCGCAGCGACGATGATCTGGCCGCGGTGTACATCGCCTGGTCGGGATACTCATATGGTCGTGGCGGGTACGGCACCGCCAACGAGGATGCGATGCGACGGCGCTTCGCTGCGATCGAGGTCGCGGTCAAGAATCAGGACAACCGGGAGCACGACATCTTCGACAGCGATGACTACATGCAGGATCATGGCGGCATGATCGCGACGATTCGTTCGCTGACCGGACGTGATCCGAAAGCGTGGTTCGGCGATTCGGCGAACCCTGCGATTCCCAAGATTCGCAGCCTCGCCGAGGAGGCAGCACGCGTCGTTCGGACCAGAGTGATCAATCCTCGCTGGATCGACGCGATGCGGCGCCACGGTTACAAGGGCGCGTTCGAGATGGCCGCAACCGTGGACTACTTGTTTGGTTACGACGCCACGGCGCACGTCGTGGACGACTGGATGTATGAACGAGTGACCGAGAGCTATGTGATGGATCCCGATGTTCGCAAGTTCTTCGAGCAATCGAACCCGTGGGCGCTGACGTCGATCGCGGAGCGACTCCTGGAGGCGAACGAGCGAGGGATGTGGAATGCGACCCCCGAAGCGCTTGCGGCGTTGCGTTCGGCCGTGCTCGAGGCAGAAGGATGGGAGGAAGCCCGATGACTGAGCCGACTGTGTCGCCCAATGATTCGCCGGTCACAGGCATGCCTTTTTCGGCGGTGGTCGGTCAGGATGACGCAAAGCTGGCCCTCCTCCTCGCCGCTGCGCAACCGCTGATCGGCGGGGTGTTGTTGCGGGGAGACAAGGGCTCTGCAAAGAGCACGCTCGCTCGTTCCCTGGCAGCGCTTCTTCCGGGCGACGCGCCATTCGTCGAGCTTCCTCTCGGCGCCACAGAGGACCGGGTGATTGGTTCGGTCGACCTTGGCGCGTTGCTGCGAGACGGCACGCCGAGCGTGCGACCCGGGTTGCTCGCTGCTGCGAACGGCGGGGTGCTGTACGTCGACGAGATCAACCTTCTCGCTGATCACCTCATCGACGTCCTGCTCGATGTCGCCGTCAGCGGAATCAATCGGATCGAGCGCGACGGCATTGCTCATCAGCACCCGGCACGGTTCGTTCTGATCGGGTCGATGAATCCGGAAGAAGGCGAGCTTCGACCACAATTGCTCGACCGGTTCGGTTTCTCGGTGGACGTCCGTTCGTCAGAGTTGCCGTCGGAAAGGGCGGCCGCCGTCCGCCGTCGGTTGTCGATCGATTCTGATTCGGCGGCGCTCGACACGTTCGCTACAGCCGATGCGAACCTGAAGCAGCGGCTCGGGTCGTGGACCCAGGCGTCGGTTCCCGATGCATTGATCGAGGCCGCCTGTGCGCTCGCCGTCGCCGTCGGTGCCGAGGGCCTGCGCGCTGACTTGATGCTGTGCCGAGGGGCCGCAGCCCATGCTGGCTGGCACGGCCATGCGATCGCTACCGAGGACGATGTTCGGTCAATTGCCGGACTGGTGCTCGCTCATCGACGCCGGCGGTCACCGCTGGAGCCGCCCGGCATCTCCGATGCTGACCTCGGAGCAGCATTCGATCAAGCGTTTGGTGATCACCCGGACACGGCATCGGGCGATCACGGTTCCGAGAACGGTCCGAACGGCGAGATTGCCTCGGACCGGGTTGGCGACGACCGGTCAGACGAACCAAATGAACCGGACAGGCCTGACGATCCCTTTGACGGAAATCGGCGATCTGGTTCGAATCCGACTTCTTCGTCGCAGCAGGTTCCCGTCGCCTCAGCCCCGCCGCCGCGCATCGTGGCGGGCGCTGCGTCGCGGGCGCTGGCGGGCCGACGCGGCAGTGCCGACGATAGCCGGGGTCGCTTCGTGCGATCAGCAGCGATGTCCGAGAGTCGCCCCACTGTCGCCGTGACGGCGACGGCGATTGCTCTCACGGAACGACGGGCTGGCGACCCATCCGTCGTCGTCGGCACCGGTGACCTTCGTGGGGCCGTCCGGTCATCGCCGACCGGAAATCTCGTGATTCTTTGTGTGGACGCATCGGGCTCGATGGGTGCCGAGAGTCGAATGGCCATGGCCAAAGGCGCAGCCCTTGGTCTGTTGACCGACGCTTACCAGCGCCGTGACCGGATTGCCTTGATCACCTTTGCTGGCGACGATGCCGATGTAGTCCTGCGCCCGACAGCCTCGATCGAGATCGCCCAGTCCCGGATGCGCGACCTGCCGACCGGCGGATCGTCGCCCGTCGCCGAGGGCCTCGACGCAGTGCTGCGCCTCGTAGCGGGGGGCAGCGGCGACCAAGCGTTGCAACCACTCCTCGTCCTCATCACCGATGGCCGGGCGACCGGTTCCCCTGACGCATTGCAGCGCAGCCACGACAGCGCCCGCCGGCTAGCCGAACGCCGAATCGCGGCGGTCGTGATCGACGCAGAATCTGGTCCAACTCGGCTTGGATTGGCGGCCGAGTTGGCTGCCTTGCTCGCAGCGCCGTGCTTGCCGCTCGATTCGATGATCGACGGATCGTTGGAGCGCACGATTCGCCTGCAACTGGGTTGACGGCGATGAGAAATGCCGGGCAGAAAACGATTCCGGCGGGCCTGCGCGGAGCGCTACAGGTGTGTGGCGCGACCAGCGACGCCGGCAAGTCGACACTGGTGGCCGGAATGTGCCGACTGCTCGCTCGAAACGGGGTGAGCGTTGCACCGTTTAAAGCGCAGAACATGGCCCTCAACAGCTATGTCACCCGAGATGGTGGCGAGATTGGACGGGCGCAGGCCGCGCAGGCACGCGCCGCCGGCATCGAGCCAGCGGTGTCGATGAATCCGATTCTGCTCAAACCAACGGGGGACCGCACGTCGCAGGTGGTCGTGATGGGTCAACCGATCGGTGTGATGTCTGCTGCGGAGTATCACGAGCACAAGCCGCAACTGCTGGCATTGGTGCTGTCGTCGCTTGCGGCTCTTCGCAGCCAGCACGACGTTGTTCTGGTCGAAGGAGCAGGATCTCCAACGGAGATCAACCTGCTCGCCAACGACATCGTCAACTTGCGGATTGCCCGTGATGCTGGGATGCCGGCGATCGTGGTTGCCGACATTGACCGCGGGGGGGTCTTCGCCCATCTCTTCGGGACAGTGGCGTTACTTCCGGAGGATCTCCGCCGAACCGTGAAGGGTTTCGTGATCAACAAGTTCCGTGGCGACCCGGCGCTACTCGGTGACGGAACCGCGATGCTGCAACAGCGCTGCGGGGTGCCGACGCTCGGTGTGATTCCGATGCTTCGCGAAATGTGGCTCGACGGCGAGGATTCGTTGGCGTTGGACGTTCCGTACCCCTCGGCAGGCGCTGCCCTCGCCGACCCGATCGATATTGCGGTCATTCGTCTGCCTCAGATTTCGAACTACACCGATATCGACGCGTTTGCGATCGAGCCGGGCGTGACGGGTCGATTCGTCACCACGCCCGAAGCGCTCGGCCGGCCGGACCTCGTGGTGCTGCCGGGCTCGAAGGAGACCGTCAATGATCTCCGGTGGTTGCGCCAACAGCGATTGGATGGTGCCATTCGTGCCAGCGGAGCAGACGTTCTCGGAATCTGTGCCGGCTTTCAAATGCTCGGTGCGACGATCCAGGACGAGGTCGAGTCCGGCCAAGGCGTGGTCGATGGTCTCGGCTGGTTGGCCGATGTGTCGACCCGATTCGGCCATGACAAGGTGCTGGCCAACGTCGACGACGGCCAGTTGAGCGGCTACCAGATTCATCACGGCCGGGTGACTGGCGGGCGAGGGTGGGTGCCGATCGGTGGCGCGATCGAGGGTGCGATCAACGACGAGGGCACCATTCGCGGGACTACATTTCACGGACTATTCGAAAACGACAGCTTCCGCGGCGACCTTCTGCGTGAGGTTGCAACGCGTCGCGGCCGATGTTTTGAACCGGTAGGCGTCAGTTTCGAGGCAGCACGCGAGGCCCGATTCGACCGCATCGCCGATGCGATCGAGCAGCACCTCGACGTCGAAACGCTCTGCCGCCTGATCGCCTCCGCCCCCGCCCGCTAACCCCCCACCCCCACCAGTTTCGCGAACGATCCTGCCTGGCAGGAGGTCACATTTGCTGCAAACTCTTGCA
>JANOQU010000576.1:0-2677 GCA_031422355.1 Actinomycetes bacterium | reverse complement strand
GCAAGGTGAACACCGAGTTGGAGAGCCGACCCGAGACGTGGGCCAAGCTGTCCAAGCACTTCTTCACCACGTTCCCGCAACTCGAAGGGGTCAAGTTCTCCCATGCCTGGGGCGGCGTGATCGACACATGCAGTCGGTTCTGTGTGTTCTGGGGTCAGGCAATGGGCGGTCGCGTGGCGTATGCCGTTGGGTACACCGGACTCGGCGTTGCGTCCACCCGGTTCGGGGCCGAAGTGATGCTGGACCTGCTCGACGGCAAGCGCAGTAAGGCCACTCAAACCGACTTCGTCAAGGAGAAGCCGCTCCCCTTCCCACCCGAGCCATTCCGTTTCATGGGCATCCAAGCCACGCGCTGGTCGCTCGACCGCGAGGACAAATCCGGCAAACGGAACCTCTGGTTGCGCGGTCTCGACCGGTTCGGACTTGGTTTCGACAGCTGAAGTCGTCAGGCTCGCGAGCGGACCAGCACGACAGTCGATCTCGGCGCAAGGGTGATTCTGGTGCCCTCGAGCGCGCTGGTGGACGGTGACGAACTGAGCGCCACCGACCAGTTGCCGCTGGTTTGGACATCGAACGAGAGCGGTTCCCACCAGACGTTCGCCATTGCGTAGAGGTCGCCACGTTGCCAGGCGATCGAGTGCGACGTATAGCCCAGGTCAGGCTCGGACCCGACGCCGTACAGAGTCACTGGGCCGTCACCGTGAGTCCCGCGAAGTGCGATCAACTCGGTCACGAAGTCGGTGAGCCCGCGGAATTGGACGGGCCGATTCCAATCGAGCCATGTGGTCGAATTGTCCTGGTTGTACGGATTGTTGTTTCCACCCTGGGTCTGACCGAACTCGTCACCGGCGACGATCATCGGGATGCCAGCCGAAAGCAGCAACAACACAAAGGCGTTCTTCATCTGCTGCAGTCGCAGCGATTGGACCCCTTCGACGAGATCGTGCGGGATGTCGTCGCCCTCCCATCCACAGTTCCACGACCGATTGTCGTTGGTGCCATCGTCGCCCCCGTGACCATTGGCGCCGTTGTGCTTGCGCTCGTAGCTGACCAGGTCGTACAAGGTGAACCCGTCGTGGGCAGTGATGAAGTTGACGCTCCGTCCGTGATCCTTCCCGAACAGTTGGGGGCTGCCCTGTAGAGCAAGGGCAACGCCGGCGGCGGAGCCGACTTCGGCGCGAAGAAACGACCGACACTGGTCGCGGAATGGGCCGTTCCACTGACTCCTGGTACGGCCGGGGAACGCATCGCCGACCTGATACGCAGCGAGATCCCAGGGTTCGACGATCAGGCGGAGATCGCGGCCGGTTGCCATCGCCGTGATGTCGTCGATCAAATCGCTGTACTCCTGAACATTGCCGTCGATGTCTCGCCCCAGCAGTGATCCGAGGTCGAAGCGGAATCCGTCGACACCAAGGTCGGCGAATCTGCTCAGCGAGGCGAGAATCATTGCCGCAGCCGCAGGATGGGCAGCACGGACCACGTTGCCGCACCCGGCATCGTCGCGATACGAGCCATCGGGGTGCAAGACGTAGTACGCCGCGTCGTCGATCGCCCGCAGACCGAACGTGGGCCCGATCTCGTCCTCTTCTGTCGTGTGGTTGTAGACGACATCGAGGATGACTTCGATCCCTGCATCGTGAAATGCCTGCACCATGCCGGAGAACTCACGGTCAGCGTCAGTGCCGGATCGATCGGCAACGTAGCCGTCGTGCAACGCGCTCCATGCAAGGGGCATGTAACCCCAATAGTTCCCTTCCGCCGGATCGAACTGGTGGATCGGCAGCAACTCGACGGCCGTGACACCGAGGGCTGCGATCCGGGCAATGTGGCATTGGAGGCCGGCGAACGTCCCGCGCAACGATTCCGGGACGTCGTTGGCAGCCTTTGTCGCACCACGGACGTGAATCTCGTAGATCACGAGGTCGTTCACGTTGTGACGCGGGCCCTTCGGCATTGCAGGCCTGGTTTGCAGGTGTGGCAGCACAGCGAGCGGCGAACGGCCGAGGGTGTCGGTCCCCCGAACCCTCGCCCGGTCCCGATCGTGTTCGGGCGGGAACCAAACTTCCGTCGCCTCAGGATCCAGCACCAGTTTGGCCGGGTCGAAGCGATTGACTGCGCTCGACGAAATACCGTCGATTCGAAAGCCGTAGAGATCGGCGTCGCCGATGTCGGCCGCAGCGATTGTTGCCGTCCACATGTTGTCGTCCGGGGCTTCGCCGCGATGCATGCCGGCCAACCGAACTGCCTGGAGCGGAAGGTCACGATCGACGACGACCACCGACACCACCGTTGCCGCGGACGACCAGACGCTGATCGTCCAGATTCGCCGTACCGGATCCCAACGCGCTGCCATTGTCAGATACTGACCGATCCGGCCGCAGTCTGCGAACAAAACCCTCTGCGGCCGTGGCGCTTGCAACAGTTCACGCCGCGCTAGCAGAACTTTGCAATGAAAGTGACCTCCCACCAGGCAGAAGCGTTCGCGGAAGTGGGTGGTGGGGCTCTAGCCTGAGCCAGATGTCGCCGCAGACACTCACTGTCAATGATGTGTCCGTCGCGCTGGCCAACAACAGCTACCTTGCCGACGAGGGGTTGACGACTGCGATCTTCCTCTCGCTTGCGTTACGACGGCCGCTGCTGCTTGAAGGCGAAGCCGGCGTCGGCAAGACCGAGG
>JANOQU010000575.1:0-1634 GCA_031422355.1 Actinomycetes bacterium | reverse complement strand
GCCGGGGGCGGTGACGACGTAGATCTGGAGCCTGCTCATGGGCCTGGCAGTGTACGGCCGGCCGAGCGAGTCAGTCAGCGAGTGAAGTTCAGCCGCAGCCCTGGATAGGCACCGGCGTCCAGAGATGTCGGCCCGTCGCTCGACAGTCGGTACCAACCCGCTGCCGCGATCATCGCGGCATTGTCGGTACACATCGCCCGGCTCGGCACGAAGGCGCGTATGCCGTCCTCGCCACACGCTGCGCTCCACCGCTGCCGCAACAACGAATTGGCGGCGACACCGCCGCCGAGCGCGAGGCCTTTGGCACCCACGTCCCGCGCAGCGCGACGGGCCTTGGCGACCAACGAATCGACGACGGCCATCTGGAACGAGGCAGCGACGTCGTTGGTGTCGACGTCGGGATGTTTGCGAACGTGGTTGATCACCGCCGTCTTCAAACCGCTGAAACTGAAGTCGAGCGAGTCTGGGATCGCGCGCGGAAACGCAATTGCTGCCGGATCGCCGTACTGCGCTTCGCGATCGATGGCTGGGCCGCCCGGATAGCCGAGCCCCAGGAATCGGGCCACCTTGTCGAATGCTTCACCGGCCGCGTCATCGATTGTCTCCCCGAGAAGTCGATACTGACCTGGCCCCTGCATTTCCACGAGCATCGTGTGTCCGCCGGAAACCAGCAACACAACCAGTGGGAATTCGAGCGTGGGGTCTTCGAGGAGACCGGCATACAGATGAGCTTCGAGATGGTTGACGCCGATGAACGGCACGTCGAGCACGAGAGCCAACGCCTTGGCCGATGCAACACCGACGAGCAATGCGCCAATCAGTCCGGGGCCGACCGTCGCCGCAACGGCGTCGATGCGCGTCTCGGCGACGCCGGCCTCGTCGATCGCCTGAGCGATGACTGGTGCGATCAACTCGACATGAGCCCGACTGGCGATCTCGGGCACCACGCCGCCGAACGGCACGTGCTGATCGATCGACGTACTGATCACACTGGAGAGGATGTCGTTGCCGCCCATCACCAACGATGCCGCGGTCTCGTCACAGCTGGTTTCGATTCCCAGAACGACCGTGGATTCATCGACCCTTTGATCGTGACGACTCATCGCGACACCGTCCGGGAGGAACTTTCGGGGCTGAGTTGGATCAGACGCGCAGCGAATTCGGCCGAACCGATGTCGTGACACCACATGACAATCGCATCCTCGACGTTCTCGTAATACCGCTGACGAACCCCTGCCGGCTCGAAACCGAATTGGTGATAAAGGCCCTGAGCTGCGACATTTGACATCCGAACCTCCAGCGTCATGCCGGTGAGACGGCGACGGCGAGCCTCCCACGCCAGGTCTGCCAGCAGTCGCCGACCGATGCCTTCCCGATGGCGATTCGGGTCAGTGGCGATGTTGGTGATGTGGGCCTCGTCAACGACGATCATCATTCCCGCGTACCCCACGAGTTGTCCGGCCCGATAGCCGCTGACGTAGTAACGATGACCCTGCCGCGCCATCTCGATCTCGTTGGCGAACACGTTCACCGACCAGGGCTGCGGGTAGACCTGACGCTCGATCACCTGGATCGCTGTCAGATCGCGTCGACGCATTGGCTCGATCACCAGGCCGCGCGCCGGTGGAACTCGA
>JANOQU010000574.1:0-9584 GCA_031422355.1 Actinomycetes bacterium | reverse complement strand
GGCGGCATGCGCGCGATCCAACGCTGCGCGCCGGTTCGGAACCGCAGCGGCGATGTGATCGCGGCGATCCACTGTCATGGACCCAGCTACCGCTTCCCGATCGATCAGGTCCGAGGGGATGTCGAGGCAGCCGTCGTTGCCGCAGCGCGCAGGCTGAGCGACACCAAGCTCGACTGAATCAGTGCAGCTTCACCACGAGCCAATCACGGCGGCGCGCTGGCCACGCCTTGGAACGTCCAGCCCTGAGACTTTGGCTCGCCGTGCGAATAGAGGGTGTCGAGTTGGACCATGGACAGTCCGCCTTGAGCGATGATCGCCGGGATGTCCCGGTTCACGTTGCACCCGCAGACGACTTTGCGCTGAATACCGTTGATTCGGTTCTGCCACTTGAGCACCTTCTCGTCGGGCGACCGGCCGTGCTCGACGAAGTGGAACGTGCCACCCGGGCGCAGCACTCGTCGGACCTCGCTGATCGCAACCACGGGATCGGGGATCGAGCACACGGTCCACGTGCACAGCATCGACCGAGTCATCGTCGACGGGCAGGGACTGACCATCCAGGCCAATGAACTCGATCGGAATCGGGCTGGCGGCGATGCGGTCGGCCGCCAGATTCCGGCCACGGGCCATTGGGTCGACCGCCAACAACCGGGTGACCGTCGGCGGCAGGTGCGGAACGTTCAGCCCAGTGCCGAACCCGATCTCCAACACATTCCCCGACAACGTCGAGCACACTTCAGAGCGGATCCGTCGCGACTGCTTGGTGTTCATCACCACGTTGATGAACCGAGGAAACACGCGATCGCCGTAGAAGCCCATCGTGGGATGATCGCGCATCACCCACCCCGGCGCCAGAGGGAGCTTTGCGCTGCACTTTTACTTCCCACGATGCGGTTTGATGTTGTATGGTGGTAATCAGCACAGACGTGCTGGGAATCGACAGTCCACTCGATTTCCGGACGGAACGGGGATCGAGGAGCACCACGATGGCACTTTTCAACAGGTCGAAGGGCAGCACGGCTGGCCATCACACCAACGCCGAAACTGGCGCGATCGAAGCGATCCCACCGATCATCATCGATCGAGTCGCCCATGCTCACCTTGAACTGATTCCGACGCCCAAGGCCCACCTCCAATTCGAGCACCTTCCCGCTCATAGCACCGTGTCCGTCACGGCCAGCCCGGTCAAAGAACTGCAGGCAACGCTGGACACCGCAGCTCAGCTGTCCGACCTCGGTCACACCGTGATCCCCCACCTCGCTGCTCGGATGGTCGAGGGTCCCGATCACGTTTCACGCATCGCGAGTTGGCTCAACGACTACGGCGTCACCGACGTGTTCGTGATCGGAGGAGACGCGCCGGATCCGTCTGGTCCGTACCACGACGCTGCGGCACTGATCTCTGCGCTGCTCGATTCCAATGCCAACCTCTCCCGGATCGGTTTCGGCGGTTATCCCGATGGGCATGCAACGATCCCGACGCACGCACTCGACACCGCGCTGATGGACAAGCAGCGACTGCTCGACGACGCCGGAATCGGCGGCTGGGTCTCGACTCAGATGTGCTTCGACACCACGACGGTCAGCAGGTGGGTCACACAACGACGCGCCAACGGGTTGCACCTTCCCATTCACCTCGGGTTGCCCGGCGTGATCGATACCACCAAGCTGCTGACGATGGGCGCCAAGCTCGGCATCGGCGCATCGCTGCGGTACCTGCGCAAGAACCGGGCTGTGGTCAGCAAACTTGCAACACCAGGCGGCTATGACCCAATGGATATGTTGGCCCCGATGGCGCGAGAACTCGACAGCCTGAACATCTCGGCACTGCACGTCTTCACGTTCAACCAGGTCGCCAACACCGTCGCGTGGCAGCGTGCGGTCGGCGGCGGTGCCACGTTTCTCGACAACGTCTCTGAAGTCAACACGTCGGCTGCGACGAAAGCCGTGAAGGGGTAGCGAACATGGGGTTTCCATCCGATCTCGAAATCGCCCAAGCGGCACCGCTGCAACCGCTGCTCGGCATCGCCCAACAAATGGGCATCGGGCCGCATCTGATCGAGCCATACGGCGACAGCCTGGCCAAGATCAAGTTGCAGGCAATCGAAGAATTGGCCGATCGCCCGAAGGCCAAGTACATCGTGGTGTCGGCGATCACACCGACGCCACTCGGTGAAGGTAAGACCACCACGACGGTCGGTCTCGGACAGGCGTTCAAGCACATCGGCAAGAAGAGCGTCATCGCAATCCGCCAGCCGTCGATGGGGCCGACGTTCGGCATCAAGGGCGGTGCGGCTGGCGGTGGCTATAGCCAGGTCATCCCAATGGAGTTGCTCAACCTGCACCTCACCGGCGACTTCCACGCCGTCACGTCTGCCCACAACATGCTCGCAGCCGTGCTCGACAACCATCTCCATCAGGGCAATCAACTCGACCTCGACATGAACAACATCACCTGGCGACGGGTGCTGGACATCAACGAACGGGCCCTGCGCAACATCGTGATCGGACTCGGAACCAAGGAAGACGGTGTCACCCGCCAGACCGGGTTCGACATCACCGCCGCGTCGGAAGTGATGGCGATCTTTGCGCTGTGTACGTCACTCAAGGACATGCGCGAGCGGCTCGGTCGAATCGTGGTCGGCTACACGCCGTCGGGTGATCCGGTCACGGCTGAAGACCTCAAGGGCGCCGGCGCGATGGCAGCGATCATGCGCGACGCACTCAAGCCGAACCTGATGCAGACGCTGGAAGGCACTCCCGTGCTGGTCCACGCCGGTCCATTCGGGAACATCGCCCATGGCAACAGCAGCATCATCGCCGACCAGATCGGCATCCGTGGCGGTGACTACCTGATCACCGAAGCCGGCTTCGGTGCAGACATGGGGGCCGAGCGATTCTTCAACATCAAGTGCCGGGCCTCGGGCCTCGCTCCTGACGCTGCGGTGATCGTCGCAACGGTCCGCGCCCTCAAGGCCCACTCCGGCAATCACAAGATCGTCGCGGGCAAGGCGCTACCGCCGGACCTGCTCGCCGAGAATCCCGACGAAGTTCACATCGGCGGGGCGAACCTTCGCAAGCAGGTCGAGAACATTCGTATCCACGGCGTGTCGCCTGTCATCGCGATCAACGCGTTCCCCGGCGACTTCGACAGCGAACACCGGGCGATCATCGAGATCGCCGAGGAATTGGGAGCTCGAGTCGCCGTCTGTCGTCATTTCTCCGATGGCGGAAAGGGTGCGACCGATCTCGCCGAGGCCGTCGCCGAGGCAGCCGACGAACCGTCGAACTTCCAGGTCCTGTATCCGTCTGAGGCGTCGCTGAAGACGAAGATCGAAACCGTTGCGACCAAGGTCTACGGTGCCGCCAAGGTCGAGTACTCGGCAGCGGCCAATCGCCAACTCGCGAACTACGAGCGCAACGGGTTCGGGCACTTGCCGGTCTGTATCGCCAAGACCCACCTCTCCATCTCGTCGGACGCATCGCTCAAGGGTGCGCCAACAGGTTGGACCCTGCCCGTACGCGAGGTCCGCGCGTCGGTCGGGGCCGGCTTCGTTTACCCGATCTGCGGTGACATGCGCACAATGCCCGGCCTCGGCGGCGACCCAGCCGCTCATCACATCGACATCGATGCCGATGGCGTCATCAGCAACCTGTCGTAGATTCAAACCATGACTGCAATTCTGATGGATGGCAACGCGCTGCGCGACGAGACCGTCCAGCGGTTACGAGCCGAGATCGAAGCGCTCGGTAACCCCCACGTCTGTCTTGCCACCGTGCTCGTCGGTGAGGACAAACCGAGTCAGATCTATGTGCGAAGCAAGCACAAGAAGGCTGCCGAAGCGGGCATGGCGTCTACTCATGTCGGCTTGCCGTCGACCGCGACGCAGGCGGATGTGGAGGATGCAGTTCGCGCTCTCGCCGCTGACCCGCTCGTGCACGGGATTCTGGTTCAACTGCCATTGCCCGCTGGCCTCGACGAGGAAGCCGTGCTCGATCTCGTTCCGGCCGACAAGGATGTCGATGGCTTGACTGAGGCCAGTATGGGTCGACTCATGCGCGGGCGCGACGGCCACGTGCCGTGCACGCCCAAGGGTGTCCTGCGCCTACTGGAGCGTTACGGCATTCCAACGAGCGGCCAGAAAGCTGTGGTCATCGGGCGTTCGGCGCTGGTCGGTCTGCCGCTGGCCGTGCTGCTCGCCCGAAAGGGCACCGATGCCACGGTCACCCTGGCCCATTCCCGAACCAAAGATCTCGCAGCCGTCTGCCGTGACGCCGACATTCTCATCGGCGCAGCCGGCATCGCCAAACTGATCACTGCAAATCACGTCAAGCCTGGCGCGACCGTGATCGATGTCGGTGTCAGCCGTACCGAAGCGGGCATCGTCGGCGATGTCGACTTCGATGCCGTGAAGGACATCGCTGGCGCGATCACGCCGATGCCGGGCGGTACCGGGCCGATGACCATTGCCTGCCTGCTGGAGAACACCCTGGAAGCGGCACGGATGTTGGGCGCGGTGGCGCGTTGATCGCAGGAGTTCCACGAAGCGCACGGTCTGCTCGCACACCGAAAGCCCCCCTTCCGCGGATCACCGAGCCACTCGTTCGAGAGGACGGAGTACTCCGGCCGGCAACGTGGGATGAAGCACTCGCCCGCGCTGCCGACGGATTCCGGCACGCTCGCGACACCCACGGAGAGAACGGCGTCGGAATCTTCTCGTGCTCGAAGAGCACCAACGAGATGAACTTCCTCGCCCAGAAGTTCGCCCGCCAAGTGCTCGGCACGAACAACATCGACTCCTGCAACCGAACTTGACACGCTCCCAGCGTGGTCGGTCTGGCCACAGTGTTCGGTGCCGGTGGAGGCACGTCCTCGTACCGTGAAATCGAGGACACTGATGTCATCATCTTGTGGGGCAGCAACGCCCGCCTCGCCCATCCGATCTTCTTTCATCATGTGCTCACTGGCATCCGCAATGGGGCCAAACTGTTCGTCGTTGATCCGCGGCGCACGGCGTCTGCCCGTTGGGCCGACCGCTGGCTCGGCCTCCACGTCGGCTCAGATATCGCCCTCGCTCATGCGATTGCACGCGAAATCATCGCCGCCGGTCTCCACAACAAGGCATTTATCGAGGCCTCCACAACCGGTTTCGACGACTACGTCGCCGCTGTCGAGCCGTGGACCCTGGAGCGCGCAGAGATGGTCACGGGCGTTCCCGCCGACGCAATCGTCGAACTCGCTCATACCTATGCCAAAGCTGACCGAGGCCAGATGTGTTGGACGCTCGGCATCACAGAGCACCACAACGGCGTAGACAACGTGCTCTCGCTCATCAACCTCAACCTCCTCTGCGGCCACGTCGGTCGATACGGCGCAGGCATCAACCCGTTGCGCGGCCAGAACAACGTTCAAGGTGGCGGCGACATGGGTGCAATCCCGAACAAGTTGCCGGGCTTCCAAGATGTTCTGGACCCTGTTATTCGCCACAAGTTCGACACGGCATGGGGCAGCACCATTCCGGACCACTACGGAATGCACCTGACCCAGATGTTCGAGGCAATGGAGCGAAAGGATCTGCGCGCGTTGTACGTGATCGGCGAGAATCCAGCTCAGTCCGAAGCCGATTCTGGCCACGCGATCCACATCCTCGAGGGGCTGGAACACATGGTGGTCCAGGACATCTTCCTCACCCGGACTGCAGAATTGGCCGACGTCGTCCTGCCGGCTACCGCTGCTTGGTGCGAGGCCGACGGCACCGTGACCAACAGCGAACGACGCGTCCAGCGCGTTCGAAAGGCGATCGACGGACCGCCCGGCACGCGAGACGACACCGAGATCATCATCGAACTCGCCCACCGACTCGGTCATCCGGAGTGGGACTATCCCGACGCCGAATCGATTTTCGAAGAACTGCGCACGCTGTCGCCGATGCACGCCGGGATGTCGTACGAACGACTGGAACGACTCGGCGGTATTCAATGGCCGTGCCCGGACGAGAATTCGCTCGAGCCCAGTTTCCTGCATGGGCGGCTGTGGGCAGAGAACCCGGCCGATCGTGGCATGCTCGCCCCGTTCAGCGCGGTGACCTGGGCCGGCCCCGTGGACGAATTGACCGAAGAGTTCCCGATCCGGCTGACCACGGGTCGGCGTCTCGATTCCTACAACACCGGTGTCCAATCGGCATCGATCGCATCGCCGATGCGCGACGGCGAGACATTGGATCTCAACCCGGACGACGCAATGCGCCTTGGTGTCGACGAAGGCGAGATCGTGCGTATCTCGTCGCGGCGCGGGTCAATCGAGGCGCCTGTTCGGCTCGACACCCACCTTCGTCCCGGCCTGGCGTTCATGACCTTCCACTTCGCCGACGAGATCGACGTCAACGTGTTGACCATTGAAGCAAACGACCCCAAGAGCGGAACCGCCGAATTCAAGGCCTCTGCAATCCGTGTCGAAAAAATCGTCGACACGATCAGTGCCGACACGATCAGCGACGCGGTCGCAGTCGCAGGCGAATAGTCGATGGATCTCCGATTCACCGACGCCGAGCCAACTCTGGCCGAGGTGCAGGCACTCGACGCCGTGCTCGGTGAATCGCTGGTTGCCGAAGGGTGGGAGCGCGAGCGCGGCGGCGCCCATCGGGCCGATTCCCTCCGCCACCATCTTCTGTCCGCATTGCACTCGCTTCAGGACCGCGTCGGTTGGATCAGCCCAGGAGGCCTGTCGGAACTGAGTCGGCGGCTCGATGTACCTCCAGCCGATGCCTACGGCGTTGCGACGTTCTACGCGATGTTCTCCGTCGAAAAGCGTCCGCTGCGAACGGTGCACGTCTGCGCCGACCTCGCCTGCCAGACCCGAGGCGCAGGGCCGTTGATGGAGGCCGTCGAGGTTGCATGTGGCGCCCCAGACGACGCAAACAGCGCGGCGACATGGATTCCAAGCCCGTGTCTCGGGCTCTGCGAGCGGGCGCCTGCGGTGCTGGTTACCGAGGCGGGTGATCGTGCGAGCGAAGCCGTCATCGCCCCCGCAACTCCTGCCGATGTGGCAGTTGCGCTTCGGGTTCCGATGCACGAACTGTCCAAGGAGGCGGACGTCGTCGCTGCCGTCCCCCAGCGCCTCGATGAACACGATGACCCCCGATTGGTTCTGTTGCGCCGAGTCGGCGTGGTCGATCCGCTTTCCCTCGATTCATATCGAGCTCAAGGTGGGTACCTCGCGCTGCGCGCAGCAATCGACATGGGGCCGGCCGAAGTCATTCGCGAGGTCACCGATTCAGGTCTGGTCGGTCGTGGCGGGGCGGCATTTCCGACCGGGCGAAAGTGGGCAGCCGTCGCTGCTCAGCCAGTCCGTACCCACTATCTCGTATGCAACGCCGACGAGAGCGAGCCGGGCACGTTCAAGGACCGGGTGATCATCGAAGGCGACCCGTTCTCGTTGGTCGAGGCGATGACGATCGCCGCGTATGCCACCGGAGTCGAACGCGGTTTCGTCTATTTACGCGGCGAGTATCCACGCGCTCGTGAACACCTGCAGCACGCGATCGAATCCGCTCGCGCCAAGGGCTTCTTGGGCAGCGACGTGATGGGCCACGGATTCGCTTTCGACATCGAGATCGTTCGCGGTGCTGGGGCCTACATCTGCGGCGAGGAAACGGCGATCTTCAACTCGATCGAGGGCTACCGCGGCGAGCCGCGCAGCAAGCCTCCATTTCCGGTCGAAGTCGGCCTGTTCGGAAAACCGACAGTTGTCAACAACGTCGAGACGTTGGTCAACGTCATCCCGATCATGCTCAATGGCGGCAAGCCGTTCGCTGCCGTCGGCACCGGTGGCAGTACCGGAACCAAGATCTTCTGTGTGAGCGGCAACGTCGAACGCGCCGGTGTCTACGAGGTGCCGTTCGGTGCCTCACTGCGCGATGTCGTCGAGATGGCCGGCGGGGTTACCGCCGGGCGCACACTGCAGGCCGTACTGATGGGTGGGGCAGCCGGCTCGTTCGTCCGTGCCGACGAGATCGACTTTCCGCTCACCCTCGAAGGTGCGCGGGCACACGGCACGACGCTCGGCTCCGGCGTTGTGATGGTGCTCGATGATCTCGTCGACATGCCAGTTTTCCTGCGCCGGATCGCCGCGTTCTTCCGCGACGAGTCCTGCGGCCAATGCGTGCCGTGCCGGGTCGGCACCGTTCGTCAAGAGGAAGCACTCATCAGGCTCACCATCGGCCCTCGCCAGGCACACGACCTCGAACTGATTCGTGACGTCGGCCTGGTGATGCGGGACGCGTCGATTTGTGGTCTCGGCCAGACTGCGTGGGGTGCCATCGAATCGGCGATCGATCGACTCGGGGTGTTGAAGTGACGACCACGTCTGGCGGCGCGATGCGGCCGGCTGATGCAGACATCCAGCCAGGGACACCCGTCGCTGCGCCGCGCCGGGCGGTCTCCATCACTGTCGACGGCGACGAGATGAAGGTTGCCGAGGGCTGCACGATTCTCGACGCCTGCAAGGCCGGCGGGATCGACGTACCGACACTCTGCTACGGCGAGACGCTGGATCCCGTCAACGCCTGCCGCGTGTGTGTGGTCGAGGTGGACAACAATCGAGTTCTCGTTCCTGCCTGCTCGCGCAAGGTCGAGCCAGACATGAAGATCCATACCGACACCGAACGCACCCGGCATTCGCGCAAGATGGTCTTGGAACTACTCGGTTCATCGGTCGATCTCTCGACGGCTCCCGGGATCGCCGAATGGATGCAGCAATACGGCGCAGACCCGACCCGATATGGCGAGCACCGCACTGTTGCCCAGCCGGTGAAGATCGACAACGATCTGTACGTCAGGGACTATTCGAAATGCATCCTGTGCTACAAGTGCGTCGATGCCTGCGGCGAACAGTGGCAGAACAGCTTTGCGATCACGGTTGCCGGACGCGGTTTCGATGCCCACATCAGCACCGAGTTCGACGTCGACCTGCCCGAGTCGGCATGCGTCTACTGCGGCAACTGCATCGCGGTCTGCCCGACTGGCGCGCTGATGTTCAAGAGCGAGCACGACATGCGCGCCACTGACACCTGGGACGAATCGGCGCAGCGCCAGACCGACACGATCTGTCCGTACTGCGGCGTCGGCTGCACCCTCACCCTGCACACCCAGGACAATCAGATCGTCAAGGTCACCTCGCCGCTCGATCACTCGGTCACGTCCGGCAACCTTTGCATCAAGGGCCGATTCGGCTTCCAACACGTGCACCTCACCAATCCCGGCTGAGTCCTACGGTGTCGCACATGGATATCGGCGCGGCGATCCACTGGGTCGAGGATCACATCGACTATGGCAGTTGGGCCGCACGCTCTGGTCGCACCGGCGACGTCGACCTCTCACTCGACCGGATGGTTCGGCTGATGGGCGAACTCGGTAATCCGCAGAGTTCGCTCAATGTCATCCACGTCAGCGGAACGAATGGCAAGGGCAGTACCTCGAAGATGATCACCCGCCTGTTGATGGCGGCGGGGCTTCGGGTCGGCACCTACAGCAGTCCCCACCTGTCCAAATACAACGAGCGGTTTCGGATCGACGATGCCGAGATCG
>JANOQU010000573.1:0-2961 GCA_031422355.1 Actinomycetes bacterium | reverse complement strand
GCCAGGCCTCGCCGGCGGTGAGGAATTCGCCGGGGCGAAGGTCATCAAGTCGCGCCGCTCCGGGGGTCGCCCGGTCGAGGTACTCCGGGTCGATACGGATCCAGCGTCCGTCACTTGCGGACCAGTACTCGACGATCCAGTGATCGACTTTCTTGGGAGGAATGAAGTAGGTCGCGAAGCCGCACCGGGCCCGCGCCGCAACGTTCGTCGCCCGGAGAAACGCAGTCGCCAGAACGGCGTAGTGCCGGCAGGTCCCAACGACTCTGCGCTCGACAGAACGCGGCTGGCTCAGCGGTGTCGAGCCGTCGAGGTCGAGCACCCGTTGCAGCAAGGCGCTTGCCGGGCGGGTGTTGCGTTCGGTCATCCGTTGCTCAGACAACCCTGCGCCGAAGGCATCCGGGGGAGACACGAGAAGGCCTTGCGCAACCAGGCACAGACCCTTCGGGTCCAGGCCAAGCCGCTCGATCATGCGTCGCTGATCGGCGGTCAATTCGGTCAGCGGTCCCGCCGCGGCGTAGAAGTCGAGATCCACTCCGGCAAACGTAGTTGTGTCCGACTGATCGTTGCCGAACAGGAGTGAATTGTCGGTCAGTGCAGCCACCGGCGGCGGCGACCGACGGAGTGTCCGACTGATCGTTGCCGAACAGGAGTGAATTGTCGGTCAGTCCCGGATGTCCCCCTCGGCGAGCTAAAAGAACACTTCGCTGATGGTGTGGATGATGACCCCGGCGAGTCCGCCGACGATGGTGCCATTGATCCGGATGAACTGCAGGTCGCGCCCGACTTGAAGTTCCATCTTGCGGCTCGTGGACTCTCCATCCCATCGGGCGACGGTGGATTCGATCAGTTTGCTGACCTCGGTTCGATAGTTCTCGACCACATAACCGAGCGCGCCGGCCACCCATCTGTCCAACTTCAATTGCAACGCGGGTTCGTCGCGCAGGCGCACCCCTAGAGCCCGAAGTGACGCCGCAATGCGCTCGTTCAACTCACTTTCTGGACGCGACGCAGCGTCGATCAGACCCTGCTTCGCCTCGTGCCACAGCGATTCCATCCATGCCCGGAAATCCGGGTGAGCGAGCAGTTCCTCTTTGAGATGTTCGCCCTTGGCGATCATCTCCGGGTCGTTGCGTAGTCGGCTCGCGAATGCTTCGACTCGAACTTCGATGGACTTGCGAACCTCATGGGCCGGGTCGCCGCCGACGTCGATGAGGAATCGGGTGACGCCGTCATAGATCTTGGCGAAGATCCGGTCATCGATCGTGTTCGGCACCCACCACGGAGATTCCTCTTCCAGCCGGTTGCGGAAGGTGATTCGATTGTCGTCGAGGAAGCCCTGCAGGCCGGAGAAGATCGCGTCGAGTAGTCGCTCGTGGTGTCCACCTTCGATGGCCAGGTCGATTGTCTTTCCGACCACTGGCGACACTTCGGTCGATCGGATCTTGTTCTCGATGATCCGCTCGATCGCCTGCTGAACCTGGGCGTCGTCGATGATCTCGATCGCGCCGCGTACCGCGTCGCTGACTGCCACGCCGGCCCGCTTGGCGTTTGCTGGCTCACTCAACCAGTCGCCGAGCCGTTGGCCGACTCCGATACCGGCGAGTCGTTCGTCGAGGACCTCTTTCGACATGAAGTTGGTCTCGACGAATTCGCCGAGCGATTTGCCGATCTCATCCTTGCGGTTGGGGATGATCGCCGTATGCGGAATCGGCAGTCCGAGAGGGTGCCGAAACAACGCCGTCACGGCGAACCAGTCGGCGAGCGCGCCGACCATTGCGGCCTCAGCGAACGCTCTCACATAGCCCCACACCGTGTGGCCGTCCTGGTTGTACCGGGCCACCACGTAGACGACCGCAGCGAACAGCAACAGCCCGAGGGCAACCAACTTCATCCGTCGAAGCGCTGCAGATTTCTCGATGTCGGCTCCCGACATCATGTGGTTTGCGGCGCGGCTTGCGTGCGATGTCACGATGGCTGGTGCTCAGCGCGCAACGCACCGACACTCATGTCGATCAGGTTTGCGATGAACTCGTCGTCGGCGATCTGCAATGACCGGCCGCGGCTGATCTGGCGTGCGCGGAGCGCCAACGAATCGGAGACGAGCATCAGCAGCGTGGTGCACCGCTCGTGGCGGATAACCGATGACGATGACGGAATCGCCTCGGAAAGCATCACCAATGTTGCATGGGCATGAACTGGAGTGCGCGGTGGGCCTTCGGCCCAGAAATCGAACAGGTCGGATAGTTGAGCGACGACACGGAGGTACTCGCGCCCCTCCTCAGTCGCCAGCATCCGCGAGAACGGTACGACGAATGCGCGGACCAGGGAATGGATGTCACCAGTCCGACCGTCTGCCCTGATCTCGTCGAGCAGGACCGCTCGTTCGGCTTCGATTCCCGTGTCGTGTCGCTCGATGATCGCGCCGAGCAGCCCTTCCCGGCCGCCGAAGTGATAGTGCAGCGCGGAGGTGTTCCGTTGGCCGGCTTGTTCGATGACGGTGCGGAGTGGCACGCGAAAGACACCCTGTTCGGCGAACAGGTGCTGACCGGTCGTGATCAGTTTGTCTCTGGTGTCGTGCGCCGTGCGAGCCACGGGCCCACCCTACGCGCCAACGAACTCCGCGAGGCCTTTGCCCTGCATCTCGCACAGCATCCGGTACGCCTGGCCAATGCTCGTGGCATCGATGACGCCCGTGATGTTGCCCTCGGCATCGAGATCCAGGTTCGCTCCGTGGATCACGAAGAAGACCTCGGTGATCTCGGTGTTGTCCGCTGGGACCACGAGTGTGTGGATCGATCCGGCTGGCTCGTGAATGTAGCTTCCAGCCTCGTATCGGACGCCGTACTCGCTGTACATCCAGCAGCCGGACGTCGTCCACGCAAACACCGGGCCGGTGTGGCGATGGCGGGTGACGGCCATACCCGGCTCGAAGCGGTTGGCAACGACCCACACGCCGGCCGC
>JANOQU010000572.1:0-3933 GCA_031422355.1 Actinomycetes bacterium | reverse complement strand
GGGCACCAACCCCGGCCAGGTCCTGCCGATCGACGCGTCCGTACCGTCGCCCGACAGCTACGACGACCCCACGACGCGTGAGACAGTGGCCAGGGCATTGGAGTACATGGGGTTGCATGCCGGCACACCGATCCGCGACATCACCGTCGACACGGTCTTCATCGGCAGCTGCACCAACAGCCGAATCGAAGACCTCCGCGCCGCGGCCGCCGTGATGAACGGCCGGACCGTGACCGTCAAGCGAGTGATGGTTGTGCCAGGCAGCCATGCCGTGAAGGCCCAGGCGATCGCAGAGGGTTTGCCGGAGATCTTCACCAACGCTGGCGCCGACTGGCGCGAGCCCGGCTGCAGTATGTGTCTGGCGATGAACCCGGACAAGTTGGCCGCCGGCGAGCGATCGGCCAGCACCAGCAATCGCAACTTCGAAGGACGCCAAGGCCGTGGCGGCCGCACCCACCTCGTCTCGCCACAGGTCGCTGCTGCGACGGCGATCCTGGGCCACTTCGCAACCCCCGATGATCTCGCGCCGCTCTCGGCCGGTGTCACCACCGATCTCAGCTCAGGAGCCCCGGAATGAAGCAGGTCCGAATCGTCACGGGAACCGCGATCCCGCTCAAGCGCAGCGACGTCGACACCGACCAGATCATCCCCGCCGAATGGCTGAAGCGAGTCGAGCGGACCGGGTTCGAGAAGGGCCTGTTCGCGACGTGGAGAGACGACCGCAACTTCGTCCTCAACGACGAGCAGTACGCAGGTGCCTCGATTTTGGTTGCAGGGCCCAGCTTCGGTGTCGGGTCGTCACGAGAGCATGCCGTCTGGGCGATCCAGCAATACGGTTTCGATGCGGTCATCGCTCCAAGCTTCAGCGACATCTTTCGCAACAACTGCACCAAGAACGGTCTCGCCCCGGTTGTCCTGTCCAACGACTCGGTCACTCGGATCTGGGATGCGATCGAAGCCGACCCGAGCGTCGAGATCACGATCGACATGGAACGACTACTGGTCGAGATTCCGGCCATCGGCTTCGAGGAATCGTTCCCGATGGAACCGCAGAATCAGTACAGGTTCGTCAATGGCCTCGACGACGTAGGGATCACCCTCAGCCACGCGGCATCTATCGACAGCTACGAAGCCAAACGTCCGGTCTGGCTGCGCTGAACAACATCGCGGTCGGCGCGGATCAACGCAACCGTCGCGAACGTGGCTGAAAGAACGAACAGCACCGTGCTCGCGAGGCTGAGATACGACTCTGTAGTGAATGGTGCCAGCGCTGTATCGAAGTCCGGAGTGGATTCGATGTCCTGCGACGTCGTCTGGGCAATGGCCATCACGAGGGTGGTTGCTGCGAATGACACCTGCCACGCGATGATGCTTTTGATCGAGCCGCCCACCCCTGCAACAGCTCGAGCCGCCTGCCGAAATCCCAGAAATAGAAAACCGATCGGTACGAACCAGCCGCCGACTGCCCAGCCTGCACTGAGGCCCGAAACCTGGCGCGCCTGGGCGCTGCTCACCAAGCGGAGTGTCCATACGGCAACGCCGATTGCGCTGGTGACCACGAGCATCGTCAACACGAAGGCGGCGATGATCACAAGCGCGTTCTCGTCACGCAGGGTGTCGATCGCGACTGCCCCGTTGCGCAGTTCCTGCACCCTGCTTCGGCGAGCGAACGCGGCGAAGGTGACGAACGCCGAAGCGGCCGTCGTCAACCAGAACAGCGAGATCACCGCGCCTCGCAGCGACCTCGACGGTTCCGTCGGCCCAGCTGAAGCATCGAACTGGCGAGACGGTTGGTAGTTCGACATACCTGGCTAGACCAGGACGGTCTCGAACTCGCCGAGCGTGCGCAGTTTGGGGTTGTTCGAGAAGACTTCGATCGGTTTCGTGAACGGCAACCGAAGGGCCCGCTGCAACACGGTGCACTGAACGTGCTGGTTGTACTCGGCGAGCGTGACGGCCCAGCCGTCCTTGCCTGCCCGAGCGGTGCGACCGCTGCGATGCAGATAGGCCTTGCCGTCGGCGGCCGGCTCGTAGTGGATGACCGCGCCAATATCGTCGATGTCGATGCCGCGAGCGGCGACATCGGTCGCAACCAACACTGTGATCTCGCCGGTCGTGAACCGCTTCAGCGCCTTCTCGCGCGCTGGCTGGGCGAGATCGCCGTGGATCGCCTGCGCCCTGACACCCAGATCCTGCAGCGATTCGGTTGCCCGGTCACACATCCGCTTGGTGTCGCAGAACACGATCGTGCGTTCGAATGAACTGGCGATCGACGCAACGACCTTGTCGCGGTCCATCCGGTGGACGGCCAGGAACAGGTGATACATGGTGCCAACGGTGTCGGTCGGTTGGTCGATCGAGACCTCGACCGGATCCTTCAAGTAGCGCCGAACGAGGTGGCCGACATCGCCATCGAGGGTTGCCGAGAACAGCATCGTCTGGTGCACGCCGGTGATCTTGCGCATGATCCACTCGACCTGCGGGGTGAAGCCGTCGTCGGCCATCCGGTCGGCCTCGTCGAGGACGAGCACTTCGATCTGGTCGAGATCGAGTTCGTTGTTCTTGAGCAGATCGATCAGTCGCAGCGGAGTCGCGACGACCACTTCGACGCCGTCATTGAGCACGTCGATCTGATGATGCCGCGAGGAACCGCCGTACACAGCGAGGACGCCATATCCGCACGCCCGGGCGACTGGTTCGAGAACCTCTGCGACTTGCAGTGCCAACTCTCTCGTTGGCACCAGGATGAGTCCGCGGGGCTTGTTCGGCTCTGCTTTGGCCGTCAACCGGGCCAGCAGAGGCACTCCGAAGGCAAGCGTCTTTCCGCTTCCCGTACGCGCCCGGCCACAGACATCGACACCTGTCATCGCGACGGGAATGGCCTCGGTCTGGATCGCGAACGGCTGGTCGAAGCCGGCCGCCGCAAGGCCGGCGTCGACTTCTGGGGGGACACCGAGAGCGGCAAACCCGGTCGGTGCGTAGATGGTGGCGAATGGGACGATGGGCTCTCGGTGTTCAGGTACGTGTTCAACGGCGGGCTTACTTGGCCGGCGCCGACGACTGCGTCCAGCACCGAGACGGGCTGGAAGATCAGGCATGTTGGATGCCAGGGTAGCCAATCGAACCGTTGGATCGGTGTTTCAGCAGGTCATTGGACTGCGAGGGGATTGCGCCATCGCAATCCCGGAAATCGGGCAAAGTCGGCATCGACCGACCAGACCTCCAGTCCATGCTCGATCGCAAGCGCCGCAAGCATCGCGTCTGGCACGAGATTTCCGCTGATGGGCACGGACTTCGTCAACTCGCCGAAAATTCGGGCCGTATGCGTCGAGGCCGGAGGAATCCAGACCTGCGGACACCTCAGCCAACCTTCGATGAAATCCCACGCCTGCGCGCCGGTCAGAGGTCGGGCGACAATTCGCGGATGCGTCATGATTCTCACCACAGCGCCGATCGTTTGCCACGGGAGCCCCACTCTGCGTTCACCATTCAGCAATTCGTCCTGCATCGCAACGGCAGCGTCGTGGAACTGACTCTGCTCGTCAGCGCCATAGATCAACAGATTCGCATCGAGCAGCACTATGTGCGATCCACGGAATCGCGGGCATCCCCGTCGCTGTCCATCAGTTCGAGCACCTCACCGATGTTCGATACGTCGATCCGAATACCGAGGTCGAACGACGGCAGCGTATGGCGTCGGGTCGGTGGAGATTCGATCATGCCGCGCCGCACCAAGACGTTGATCGCCTCGCTCAGCCCCACTCGGTCTTGTCGTCGAAGTTGTTCGACGGCCGCCTCGACGTCCGGGTCAAGGGAAACGGTTGTTCTCACGTCATCACCATATCGCATCTTGATGCGCGCCAATTCGCATCGAGATGCATATCGAAAGGACAGAGACCGACCAGGAGGTGATCGATAATCTCTTCGATGTGA
>JANOQU010000571.1:0-12488 GCA_031422355.1 Actinomycetes bacterium | reverse complement strand
GATGGCATCGTGCCCTGGGGCACGTGCGTCGACGAGCCACGGCCGAATTCCGAGAACGTTCGGGTGCTTGGTAGCCACTGCGGCCTCGGTCATAATCCGCGAGCACTCCTCGTGATCGCAGACCGCCTCGCCCAGAAAACGGGGGAGTGGAAGCCATACGCTCGCCGCCCATCCCGAACGAGCGACCGAGCAACGACACCGGGTCGAGCCAAGGCGAGTTGAGACCGGATGCGGGCGGCCGACTCGATCTCGAGCGCAGTGGCGTTCGGGCGAGCGTTCCTGCGGCCCGAACGAATCGACCGATTGCAGCGTGCGGCTGTCGCGATGGCATTGCATGGGCCGACGATCGCTGGCGTCGTGGCCGCGTCTGCGGCGCGTTATCCAAAGGCCATTGCGGTCGTCGACGACGACGGTGAGACCACGTATTCACAACTCTGGCGAGGCGCCGGCGGCGTCGCCCGCACGTTGCGACAGCACGGTATCGGTCCCGGATCGGTCGTAGGGGTGTCCGCTCACAACAGCGCGTTCTTCCTGATTGCCATGGTCGCGACCGCAGCGACCGGCGCGGACATCGTCTATCTCAACACCGGTTTCTCGTCAGCTCAGCTTGGCGAAGTGGTCGACAGCGAAGGCATCGGATTGATCCTTGTCGGAGACGATCTGGCCGAGACAGCGACCGCCGCAATCGTCGGTCGCTCGACCACGATCGTGATCGAGAAGCAGTTGCTCGGCGTCCTGCGATCCGGATCCTTTGTTCCGGAACTGGCCAGCCGCCACGTCGGCCGTCAGGTCATCCTGACCTCGGGTACGACGGGCCGGCCCAAGGGGGCTGGCCGCAGCAGTGCCAGTGGATCTGGCGCAGCGGGGCTGCTTCGACGAATCCCGTACCGCGCTCGCCAGACCGTGGTCATCCCCTCGCCACTGTTTCACGCCTGGGGAATTGCCAACGCCGGCTTGGCGCTGGCGATGTCTTCGACCATCGTCTTGCAACGGCGTTTCGATCCGTCGACCGTTCTGGCCGCTGTGGCCCTTCACCGGGCCGACGGGCTGGTGGTCGTGCCAGTCATGCTGCAGCGGATGCTGGCAGTCGACGACGAACAGTTGGCCCGCTACGACACCACGTCGCTGAAATACATCGCCGCAAGCGGATCGGCGATCGGGGCACCGCTCGTCACCGCAGTGCTGCGTCGGTTCGGACCGGTGCTGCACAACGTGTACGGCAGCACCGAGGTGTCGATGGCAACGATCGCAGACCCCGCCGATCTCGCGGCAGATCCGTCTACGGCGGGCAAGCCCGTCCCGGGGGTCACGGTTCGGATCCTGGACGATCACGGGCGTGCCGTGCCGACGGGAACGACCGGTCGGATCTTCGTTGGGAGTGCGAACCGATTCGACGGGTACACCGGGGGCGGGACGAAAGAAGAGATCGATGGATTGCTGTCGACAGGCGATGTCGGCCACTTCGACACCGCTGGCCGGTTGGTGGTGGAGGGACGTGACGACGACATGATCATCTCCGGCGGAGAGAACGTGTATCCAGGCGAAGTCGAGGACGTACTCGCGGCGTACCCGGGTGTTGCCGAGGTGGCCGTGATCGGTGTTCCCGATGACACGTTCGGTCAACGTCTTGTGGCCTACGTCGCGACCGACGGGCGGCGCACATTGACCGACAAGGAACTTGCAGCGCACGTTGCCGGCCGCCTCGCAAGGTTCAAAGTGCCGCGGGACTTCATCTTCGTCGACGAGTTGCCACGGACCACGACCGGCAAGATTCGCAGGCGCGACTTGAAGGAGTAGCCAGTTAGGCCGTTCGGCGGAAGACGACAACAACCGCTCGGTCAGCAGAGTGTTCGCCGCCGGGGGTGTAGATCTCGGTAACGCTGGTGGTGAGGTCCATGATCCGTCCGCTACGGATCTCCTCCTCGAGGCGCGCTTCGAAACCAAGTGCTGCGTAGTGGGCGGCGTTGATACCGATCACGAAAAGTGCACCCAGGCGACCGAGCCGGATCAGCGCACTCAGCGCATTCGGTCCGAGGTGGCCGTGAGTGAACGTGCCGGCACTGATCACAGCAGAATACGTACCGTCTGCGATGTCGATTGCTGCCGTCAAATCGGCTTCGATCAGCCTCCGGTACAGGGGTGCCGCATCTGGCCCTCGTTTGCGAGCGGCCTCGCTCAACATCTCCGGTGAGATGTCGATGCCATCCACGATCCAACCCGGCTCGGCCGCGGGTGAGTGCTTGATCATTGCAGCGGCGACGAGCCCGGTGCCGCATCCAACATCCAACACGAGCCGTTCCGGGTACGACGCATCCGCTGGGCCGGGACCGGCTGTGGCTGCCAGAAAAATCTCCGCCACTCGCTCCGGGATGACATAGCCGTTGCCGCTGACGAACTCGGATTCGTAGGTGGCCGCCCAACGCGCATACAGCGCTCGGCTGTCGTCGGGGGTCCGCAGCGCGTACGCGTCGGCCAGGCTGACGCGAGATGGTTCGTCGACCCCGCTCACTGGGCCCCGCTCATTCGACCACCCGTACTGCCACCGTGCCCGAATCGACAGCGAAGGTCTTGTATACGCTGACGGGAGACCCTTCATCGATAATTGAGTCGACGATCCGGTACTCGGCGGTCCAGGTGTCGGGCGTCACCGAGTGCAGGGTGTAGCCGCGGTAGAAGAGTTCGGCATCGACGATGTCGGGGAACGACTTCACCAGATCGCTCGCCTCCGGAGGAACGTTTCCGGTCGATGAGATGGAGGTGTCGACGAACTCGATGGCGACTGGTTGGCCGACACCCGGTTCGCCAACTCGCAGCACGCCTACTCCAGCGAGATGAATGTCGCCGCTCAGCACCACCGCGTTCGGGATCGCCGCATCGGCCAAGTGCTGAAGGACGCGCTCCCGGCTCTTCGGATAGCCGTCCCACTGGTCGTAATTGAGGACCGCGCCGTTGAGAGTGAGGTTCGACATGACGAGTTGCTGGGCGATCACGTTCCACACGGTGCCGTGGCTGCCAACGGTGTCGTAGAGCCACTGCTCCTGCTCGTCGCCGGTCAGCGTTCGATCGTCGTCGAAGGTCTCCGGGCAGGTCGGATCCAGGCTGAGCGAAATGTCGCCGCACGCTTGATCGGTCCGGTACTGGCGGGTGTCGAGCAGGGACATCCCGAGCAGATCGCCCCATCTCGCATCACGGTAGATCCGGTAGTCGCCATCTGCCGTCGGCGGATCGAGGCGGACCGGTTGATGCTCCCACCATGCAATGTATGCAGCATGGCGGCGGTCCGTGAAGCCGGCGGCCTCGTCGATATCTTGCGGGGTCTCACCGGCGTAGTTGTTCTCCACCTCATGGTCATCCCAAATGACGAACCAGGGACACGCCTGATGCGCCGATTGAAGATTTCGATCGGATTTGTACAACGCGTAACGGTCTCGATAGGCAGCCAGATCAGTGGGTTCGGCGGTGCCGTGGGTCCGTACCGCCGAACCCTCGCCAACCGTGGCAGCGGTCCCTTCGTAGATGTAGTCGCCGAGCCAGACCAAGAAGTCGGGCCGATGCTCGGCAATGTCGCGGTGGGCTGCATAGAAGCCGCTCTGATAGTTCTGGCAACTTGCCGACACGAACGTCGCCGTCTGGACAGCGCCCGTCGGCGCGAGCATCGTGCGACCGATCGGACTGACGAATTCACCGATCAGAAACCGATAAAAGAACGCACCGGTCGTCGCAGCCGGTGGCGTCGCCGTGACGTGCACGGTATGGGCATGCTCGGCGAGGGCCCTTTCTGTGCCGGTCGCGATCAACTCCTCGAACGCATCGTCCGCTGACAACTCCCAGCGGACATCGACGTCCACGTCGGGCATTCCGCCGCCGTTGAGGGGGTCTGGGGCGAGGCGTGTCCAAAGAATCACACTCCTCGGGTCTGGATCGCCGGATGCCACACCGAGGGTAAACGGATCGCTCTGGAGATCAACGGGTTGAGTGGTCGTGGTCGTCTCGGCGAGAGTTGTCGTGGTCGTCTCGTCGGCCGGGCTCGATGGGGGCGCTTGCTCGGTCGTTGTTGATGCTGGCAACGCTGATGTCGCAGCGGTCGACTCGATGGCTGGGTCGGTTGCAGGGCCGCTCGCAGGGTCGTCGTTGCACGACGCGATCACCACCGCGACAGATCCGACCAGGAACAAACGACGAGAGATCGGTGTCATCGCCTCAGTCTTGCTGGTCGCACCCGTCATGTGGGCGACGGTGGATTGATCGGTGGGCGCTACGGTGACCGGTTGACTATGGCCGAACCGCTCGAGCGACTGACGAACTTGCTGGCACTGCTTCTCGAAACCAAGCAGCCGCTCACGTTGGTTCAGATCAGCGCGGAACTGGCTGGTCAGTATCCCGTCAACGATTCAGCGCTGCGTGGCGCTTTCGAACGCGACAAGACCGTCCTGCGCAACGTCGGCGTACCGATCGATCAACTGGTTCTCGGTGGGGACCAGGCAGGACAGACGGCATATTCGATCGATCGACGCCGGTACGAATTGGCCGACCTGCAATTGGACGATGACGAACGCCAAGCCCTCCAACTCGCCGTCGCGGCCGTGCGCTCGGACGACTCGTGGGGGCAGGAAGGTTTGTGGAAGTTAGGCGGTGGTAGTGAGCGGCCGTCGCGCGCAGTCGCTGCCACGGTGCCCACATTCGACTCGCTTCCGGTTCTACGTGAAGCGGTGGCGTCCCGGTCGACGGTCTCTTTCGCGTATCGAGATGTCGATCGCGAATTGAACCCGTACGGCCTTCTGCTCCGCGACGGCTACTGGTACGTGATCGGAGTCGATCGGGCGCGTGACGAGGTGCGAACGTTCCGGGTCGACCGAATCGCGGGATCAGTGCATGTCGGCTCTGCGAACTCGTTTGAGCGTCCGGCGGACTTCGATATCCGGTCAGTGTTTCCGTCGGATCCCAAGCTGCTCGGTGAGCCCGAGAATCAGGTCCGTACCGCCGTCGTTCGGATCGGCTCATCGCACGCGAACTTGATCCGCAGCGAGATGGGCGACGGAGCGATTGTCGAGAGCCATGCCGATGGATCAATCGACGTCGAGGTGCCGTGCGTCAACCGTGACGCCTTTCGGTCATGGGTTCTCGGGATGGCGGAGCACGCCGTCGTGATCAGTCCGCCTGAGATGCGCGAGGACATCGTCGCGTGGCTGACCTCGATCTCGGTGGCCATCAGATGACAGCGCGCCGAGGCCCTCGTCCTGCCCACGAGCGACTCCGACGACTGCTGGTGATGCTTCCGTGGTTGATGGAACGCGGTGAGGTGTCGGTTGCTGAGATGGCGGAGCGGTTCGCGCTGACCGAGGCTGAACTGGTTGCCGATCTCGAGTTGGCATCGATGTGCGGGTTGCCGCCGTTCGTCGATGAAATGATCGATGTGTTCATCGACGAGGGCACTGTGTTCGCCGGTATCCCGCGGGTGTTCACCCGGCCGTTACGGCTGACCGCCCCGGAGGGCTTTGGACTGCTCGCGGCGGGTCGGGCCGCGATGGCCCTACCGGGTGCAGAGCCGGCCGGACCGCTCGGCCGAGCGCTCGACAAGTTGGCAGCGGCTCTCGGTGAAACGGCTGGCGAGGGCGCCGTCGTCGTTGATCTTGCTCGGCCCGCCGTGGCCGACCAGGTTGCGAGTGCGGCGAAGTCATGTGAGCGGCTGGACATCACGTACTGGACACCATCTCGGGGTGAATCTTCGCGGCGCACGATCACACCGCGGGCGGTATTCGTCGACGGTGGCCACTGGTATGTCGTCGCGGATGACCACCGCTCGGCGTGCGAACGATCGTTCCGGCTCGACCGAATTCTCGACGTGAGCAATACCGGAATCCGCGATGCCCCGAGAGATGTCACGTTGCCCGACACTGACAGATGGTTCGCCGATGATCCCGAGATCGAGCGGATCACGCTCCGAATTCCGACTCAGGACATCTGGATGATCGAGCGTTACCCGGTCGACCGGATCAGCGACGACGAGAGGTCGATCGACGATGTCGCGATGTCGACTGTTGTGATGCCCGTCACGAACGAGCAATGGGCGAGGCGTCTCGTATTGAGGTTGGGGCCTCAAGCTGAAGTGCGCTCGCCCGAACGTTGGGCATCACTCGCCGCAGAATCGGCGCAATTGATCCTGGCCAACTACCGGTGATCCCGCTCAGCTGCGAGTGAAGCGAGCGAGTTGATCGGTGGTGGTGACGCCGTGGGCGCGCAGGAGATGCGGGAGAAGCGCTGCGGTGGTCAGTGCATCTTCCAGCGCATCGTGGGGGCGAGCGTTGGCGATGCCATAGCGGGCGCTGACGTCGGCGAGACGGTGCGACAGTTGGCGTGCTGGATCCAGTGTGCGTGACATGCGAAGTGTGCAGAGTTGGGGCGGCAGCGAGAGCGGCACACCGAATCGAGCGGCGCTTCGGAGCAGGAATTCGGCGTCGAAGCCAGCATTGTGGGCAGTGAACGTGCAGCCTTGAATTCGCTCGGCGAACTGCATCAACACGTGTCGGGCCGGCGGCGCCTGACGCAGCCCCGCACGATCGAGACCGTGAATCTCCCTGGGCCCGAGCCGGAACAGCCATCGCCACCTGGGGCGGAGCAAGCTGACCCATCTGTCCAGAACGTGACCGTCGCCGTCGACGACGACGACCGCGACCTGCAAGACTCGATGGCAGCGAGCAGATAGCCCCGACGTTTCGACATCGACGACCGCGAACCGAGCCTGGGCGAGATCGCAGGCTTGGGTGGCGTGAGTCATGACGCCACCATACGCGAGGGGTGCTGCAAGGTTCGCGCTTGGGAACTCGCGAGGCGGATCAACTAGAGCAATTCGGCTGCGAGACTCGCGACCTCGCTGCGCTCGCATGCCGACAGAGTGATGTGGCCAAAGCAGGCCTGTCCTGCGAACGCTTGGATGAGGACGGCGAGGGCGTTGTTGGATTCGCCCATATATGGCGCGTCGATCTGACTGGTGTCGCCGGTGAAGACCACCTTGGTGCCGTCACCGATCCGAGTCAGGATCGTCTTGAGCGTTGTCGGCTCCAGGTTCTGGGCCTCGTCGACGACAACGAATTGGCGATGAAGGGACCGACCGCGAAGGAAGGTGACGGATTCGAGCGAGAGTTGGCCACGGCTCGTCAGTTCGTCCATCAAGGTGCCGGCATCGCGGCTGTTTCGCTGATCTGTGAGCGCCACGATCGAGTCGTGGATTGCCGACATCCAGGGGTCGAGCTTCTCGTCGAGACCACCAGGCAAGAACCCGACATCGGCCCGCCCGACGGGTACCAGCGGTCGGTAGATGGCGAGTCGTTCGTAGGCCCGCCGTTCGACGACGTGCTCGAGGCCAGCGGCGATCGCGAGCAGCGTCTTGCCGGTGCCAGCCCGGCCGTCGAGGGCGACGACGCTGACTTCTGGATCGAGCAACAGTTCCAGCGCGAACCGCTGTTCCTTCGAGCGTGGACGCAGACCCCACGCCTCTGGCGCACTGTGGCCGAGAAGCTGAAGCTGGTCGTTGCGTCGGCGCACGAGCGCCGACTGGGACCCGGAGCGCAAGACTGCGAAGCCGTTTTCCCGAAGTCCGACCTGCTGGGGGACGTCGATCCCGCTGGCGTCGATCGATCCGTCGGTGTACAGGCGATCGATGTCTTGGTGAGATGCCTGAAGGGTCGCCCAGCCGACGGGCCGAGTACTCATTGCTCTGCCTGCTGGATGGTGCTCCTCGGCCGTGACGCCGAGGTGGGCCGCCTTGATTCGCAAGGCCGCGTCGTTGGACACCATCCGCGTGGGCGCATACGTTGCCTGCCCGAGCGCTGCGCCGATGATTCGGTTGTCGGGTTTGTCAGCGTCCAGCCCATGCTCGATGAGGAGGTGCTTCTGGATTCCGTTGATCTCGATCTGCAAGGTGCCCGTGTGCTCGCCGCCACCTACCGGTACTGGCTTGGCAAGGGACCCGCCGTGGCGGACGCGCAGGTCCTCGATGGTTCGTAGCGCGGTCCTGGCGGCCCGACCGACATCGTCGGGCCGACTCTTGAGTCCATCCAGTTCTTCGATGACGGTCAGCGGGATGACGACGTCGACGTCACCGAAGCTGGGTATGCAACCTGGGTCAGCGACGAGCACCGAAGTATCCAGCACGACCCGGGTTCGATTCTCGTTGGGTGCCAGACCGCCCGGCGTGGAGGATGCGTGGGCATCCGTGAACTCGACAGAATGCACCGGCACGAGATCGGTCACTGCCACCCCTTCGAATCGCCTGAGTCACAACGAGAAAATGTGATGACCCAGATATATCAAACCTCGGTGCACTCAGACCGGCACCCTTGGATGAACAGTAGGTTTCGCCGAACCTGACCGACCGCGGTCAGTTCGCCTTGGCAAGCGTCGCGGCGCTCTCGCCGAGCTTGGCCTGCTTGATTGCGTCGAGGCCGACAACTGCCTTGTCCATGTAGTCGTTGACGGTCGCCTGCACGGTCGTAAAGGCAGCGGCACCGGCCATCTTGGTCGAAGGAATGACCTGTGATGCGACCGCGGCCTGGCGACGGAAATCACCAGCAATTGAGCGGAGGCCATTGGCCAGCACGTCGACACGATTCATCGCAGCGATCACGGCGCCTGCCGTGCCCTTCTTGAACGTCGCGGTCGAAGCCAACTCAAGTTGCTCGCTGATCCCCTGCAGCGATCGCACCGCTGAAATTGCGCGGAAGGCACCAGCGGTGGACGCTTTTGCGTCGACGACGAAGTGGCCGATCAGGTTGCGATTGCGGGGGAGCACGGTCGTCTTGCGGGTGATCCCCTTCTTGCGAACCTTGTGGGGGTCGACCGCTGCGTTGACCTCGTTGTGAGCGGTCGTGACGTGAGTCGCGAAAAGCTGGTTGCGGCCGCTCTGGGTGGCGTTCTGGCGGCCGCTGTTGTTGGGTTTGAGAGCTGCGAGGTCCTGTGTCGTCAGCGACGGGGTGTCCGGAACGTCTGCGCCGATGGCGTCCTTCGGCGGGGCACTGAAGTTCTGAGGTGAGAGAGCATCCCGTGGTGGGGCAATGCCGTCGATATCGATCGTGCGCACATAGTTCTTGAGGACCTCGGCGAGACCGATGCCGGATGCATCGGCGTCTGTGCCGTCGTTCGCTCGTGCTCCGAGGTACGCAATATTGGCTCGCAGAGCCTCTGCGGTCAGGTTGTCGGGGTCCTTCGGTCCGTCGTGGCTCTCCTTGCGCTCGCCCATCCTCGTTGACAGGGTCGCAGCCTGAGCAAGGGCGCCCTCCCAACCACGTGTGAAGTGGCCGAGAACGATTGCCTTCTCGGTTGCATAGCGTTGGGTCATCACGGTATGCGGCGCCGTCGGGGCCTTCGCGGCTTCGGGGTCGGTGATTCCTCGCTCAATCTGCTTGCCGATGATCTCGAAGACGCCATCGAGGATGCTGACCGGTCCAGCGTTGAGATCTTTCTTGGCGCTGCTCTGCCAGCCGCCACCGATGCCATCCTTGGCGAAACTCTTCGGGTCGTAGGCGGGAAGACCGACAAGGGTGTCGATGGCCCACAGATCGAGCTTGCCGTTGGCAGCAGACACCATCATGTTGCCGAGGTTCATCGCCCCCGCGGTGATCCGGTCCTTGTTCCCGAGCATCATGTCGGCGATGGCCAATCGGCCCATCTGCTCCAGGATGTTCTGGTTGAACAAGGTGCGCTGCAGCATGTCGAACGAATCCGTGTCGTCACCCGCCTTGGCGGCCATGCTGGCGATGCTCTTACCCTCGACTGCACCCATCACCACGAACGCATCGGCTTCATCGAGACCCTTGTCTGGCCCGGCTTCATCGAGGCCGCGCTCTTCGGCTCCCCGGGTGTCCTTGGCCGGAGCGTGCGGCAGGCACAGGCTGAGGAGATCGGCATACTCGGGCGTGCCCTTCTTGGCGATTCGCGATTGGGGAGTGTTCATCCCGAAGAACGAACGCAACATCTTGTCGCCGGCCACCACTGCCTCTGGCGTCTCCATCTCGCCGATGCCGTTCTTGCCACTGAAGACTGGCTTTGCAACCACCTTCTTCAGATCACCGTCGGCGTCTTTGGAGTTCAGAATGTACACGCCGCCGGACTTGCCCTCGCTGGGGCGGACGACGGTGGACGTCAGTGTCTTCCACGGCACGGGCGCAGTCAGCGCTCCGTTCGGAAAGCGATGGATCGACGCATCGCTGCCTGCTCCGTTCTGCACGGTGTGGGCGACTTCGTGGGCAAGAAGGTGGTCGCCGTCCTGCGTGCCCGGCTCGTATTTGCCTTTGCCAAAGTAGATGTCGCTACCGCTCGTGAAGGCCGCTGCATTCATGCCGTCGGCGAGACCTGCTGCGTCGGAACCGGTGTGCACCCGGACGTCGTTGAGCGATGTTCCGTAGCTCTGTTCGAGCGATTCCTGATCGGCGTCAGCGAGGCCGTGTCCGCTACTGGATGCCCGCTGCAAAGCGTCGCGTTCGACGACCAATCCATCGTAGGAATCGTCGTGAGCTGCGGTCGGCGCGTAGCGGCGAATGGTCGCTGACCCGCCCCCTGGCGCCGCGCCCGTAATGTTGCCGTACTCATCCGCCAACGTACGCGCCCGGTCCGCCATTGCCTCCGCAGCGTGCTCGGCGGGATCGTCCGTTCGCCCGACGCGAACGGCATCGCGTGCCTGGGTCGCAGCCTCGTCGTTTGGATCGCGAACCTGTCTGTGCTCGACCGTTGCCTTCATGCGACGTCCCTCCGCAGCGGGTCCGTGTTTCGACCCAGACCTTTGCAAGAACCTAGCACCCGCCGTTGGCGCCGTTGGCCCCGACGGCGCCGTTGATTTCAACGGTGTCGATGGCATCGGTTGGCAGCCATCGACGAAGCGCTGCGACTGCGAAGAGTCGCCCGATCTTGCGGTACTCGCGGGCCGCAGCCGTCACGAGATGACCCATGGAGACGTGTTTGCCGTCGATCGCTGCGGCATGGGCCGCGGCCATCGTGACGTTGCGGATGATGCCCCCGGTCACGACAAGGTGCTCGGCCAATGCGTCGAGGTCGACGTCGGCATCAAGAGGCACCGTGGGCGGCAGGTGGCGCTGCCACAGCGCCCGCCGATCAGCCACACCCGGCTCTGGGAACGACAGGATCACATCGAGGCGGCGGGTGAACGCTTCGTCGAGATTGTTGCGCAGGTTCGTTGTGAGCACGGCGATTCCGTCGTAACGCTCCATCCGTTGCAACAGGTAGGCGACCTCCACGTTGGCGTGGCGGTCGTGCGAACTTTTCACGTCGCTGCGCTTACCGAACAGTGCATCTGCCTCGTCGAAGAGCAGCACTCCGTTGATTCCTTCGGCCTCGGTGAACACCCTTTCCAGGTTCTTCTCCGTCTCGCCGATGTACTTGTCGACGATCTGAGAAAGATCGATCACGAACAAGTCAACGCCGAGTGAGTGGGCGACGACCTCGGCTGCGAGAGTTTTGCCGGTTCCCGACGGGCCCGCGAATAAGCAGGCAATGCCGCGAGCGTTGCGCGCCCCGCGATCCATCCCCCATTCAGTGCGAACTTGATGTCGGGTCCGCATCCATCCAGGAATCGACCGGAGATCGGCGAGCAGCACTGCCGGAAGGACGAGATCATCAAAGCAAGCCCGTGGCTCGATGCGGGTCGCCAATCGTTCGAGTCGGCCCGCACCATGGGCAAGCGCTCCGGTTCTCAGGTGCGCTGGGGTAGCGACGACTCCGGCAGCAATTGCTGCAGCGGCGCCGGCCGCAGCCGCGACAGCGATCTGGCCTGGGCCAATCCGCAGGGTGGCGAGATCCAGCAATTCCTCAGGTCCGGCATCGATTCTTGCGCGCTCGAGCACCGATGCCCAGACGTCGCGACGGACTCCCTCATCGATCGCCCGGACTTCTACCTGGGCTGCGACACTCGAGAACTTGGACGGATCCCAAGCGTCGATGGATGTCAGTACGAGCGGGCACGGCTGACGGCCGAGCCCGGCGATCGCCACGGCGTCGCGCTCGACCTCCACCCCCGTGACAACGACGCCGCCGCCAGTGAGGACTGCCTCCCGGATCGCCGTGTCGAGCAGCACCGTAGACATGGTGGCAGTTCGATGACCGAGGTCGACCACAATGGGGTCCAAGCCGAGTGTCGCAAGTGCCGTTGCTGCCACGCTTGCTCCGGTGTGGCCACTGGGATCACGGATCCAGACAATGGCGGCGTCTGACTCGATCAGACGCACGACCTTGTCGACTTCAGGCACGTCGATCGCCGAGACTGCAACCGCCGCGACGAGTAGTTCTTCGCTGAGGGAATCGTCGCCGAGAAGATGAGCGACGACACGTTCGTTCACCTCGATCGTCCGCGTCGGAAGGGGTCCGGTTCCGACAATCGTCCAAAGGTGCGCTCTGCTGAGTGTGCCGTCGGAACGAAGGGCCGCCCGGTGTTTCGCCTCCCACATCGAGAGTCCACAGATCTCGAGAGCGAGATCGAGCGC
>JANOQU010000570.1:0-2114 GCA_031422355.1 Actinomycetes bacterium | reverse complement strand
TGTGCAGCCGCTCATTGTCCAGCTCGTTGCGGTCGGTGGTCATTCGCTTGGCGAAATCCAGGAGGCCCATCTCACGTCCCTTCAAGAGGTCGGTTTACCCCGTCGAGGCTATCCAGTTGCCGGTTCGTATCCTGGCCCGGTGAAGACCCGAACCCTGCTACTGCTCGCCGTGGCGAGCGGGTTGATCATCCTGCTGGCCGGCAGCATCAAATTGTTCTTGATTGCCGATGACGAGCCGTCGCCGCATCTGAGAATCGGAGCGAGCGGAGCTGCTGGCGACATGTCCGTGACCGTCACGTCGGTCGACCAGATCGATGGTCAGACCTTCGTGGGCGTTCGGCTGGTCGGAGCTGACGACGCCGACGGCGCGTCGTCTTGGGTACTGGGAGTCGTTGGTGAGCAGTTGCGGCCGCTCGCCCCGCCGTCGTCGATCGGGCCAGCGTGTTCGGCCACGAACGCCGTCGTTGCCGTCGATTGCGTCCTGGCGTTCCGAACCGACAAGTCTCCGGGCGTGCTCCGTTACGAGCGCGCCGGCCAGACCCTGCGCTGGGACATCGAGAGTCCGGACTGAGCCTGGCCAAGGTTGGTGTCCGAGGTTGGCGGCGGCGCTACGGTGGCAGCCGGAAATCACTCCGCTGACTGCTTGTCGGCGCACCCTGCACGGAGGTGGTCCTGGTGGCCGAACAATTCGATCTCGTGATCATCGGTGGCGGACCCGGTGGCTATGGCGCCGCGTTCTATGCAGCATCTGCGGGCTTGAAGGTCGCGATCGTGGAAAAGGACAAGCTGGGCGGTACGTGTCTCAACCGTGGTTGCATCCCAGCCAAGTCGTTCCTCGAATCGGCGGCGGTGTTCCGCCATGTCGCGCACGCGGCTGACTTCGGGATCGACAGCAGCCCGCCAACGGTCAACTTCGCCGTTGCCCAGGCCCGAAAGCAGAAGATCGTCGATGGGCTCGTCAAGGGCGTCAATGGACTGATCAAAGCCCGCAAGGTCACTCTCTATGTCGGTGTGGGCTCGCTGGGTGCCGATCGCACCGTCACGGTGCAACTCGATGACGGTGGCAAGGCAGTGGCGCAGGGCGCAGCTGTGTTGCTGGCTGCGGGATCGGTGCCTCGCACCATTCCAAACTTTGATCGTGGTGGTCCGATCATGACGAGCGACGAAGTGCTGATGCTGGATTACATCCCGCCGAGGGTCGCCGTGATCGGTGGCGGCGCCATCGGCTGCGAGTTCGCTTCCACGTTTGCCGACCTTGGTTCACAGGTCACGATTCTCGAGGGTCTCCCCAAGATCCTGCCCGGTCTCGACGGCGACGTGGCGAATGTGGTCGTACGGAGCTTCAAGAAGAAGAACATCGATATTCGCACCGGCGTGATGGTCACCGGGCATTCGCCCAACGATGCCGGTGGCACCACTGTTCACTACGGACCGAAGGACGCTGCGAGCGAAAATCTCGACGTCGATGTCGTCATCGTGTCGGTCGGTCGTCGGCCCTACGCCGATGAGCTCGGGCTGCAGAACACCGGCGTCACGGTGACTGATCGCGGCTTCGTCGAGGTCGACGAGTTCTGCCGAACAACCGAGACCGGCGTGTACGCGATCGGCGACCTGATCAATACGCCCCAGCTTGCCCACGTCGCGTACGCCGAGGCAATCCTGGTGATCAAGCAATTGCTGAACGAGAACCCGATGCCGGTCATGTACGACAAGGTGCCGTGGGCCATCTACTGCCATCCCGAGGTTGCCTTCGCTGGACCGGACGAAGAAGGCGCCCGCGCCCTCGGCCATGATGTGGTCGTCGCCAAGCACCAGTATCGGGCCAACAGCCGGGCACAGATCATTGGCGAGATCGACGGTTTGGTGAAGGTCATCGCCAAGAAGAACCCGGACGGAACAGCTGGTCAGGTGCTTGGTGTGCACATGGTCGGTCCATGGGTCACTGAACAGTTGAGCGGCGGATATCTCGCCGTCAACTGGGAGGCAACTGTTGACGAAGTGGCCGAGTTCATCCAACCCCACCCCAGCTTGACCGAGCTCTTCGGTGAGACGATGTTGTCCCTGACCGGACGTAGTCTCAACACCTGAGAGCCGAATTTCAGACTTTTCGAATT
>JANOQU010000569.1:0-9541 GCA_031422355.1 Actinomycetes bacterium | reverse complement strand
GTCCGAAGCTGAGGATTCGGATCGAACCGATCGAGCTCTTGTACGGCGAGACGGAAGGGTCCGGATTGCTGAGAAAGGGTCTGTCGATGCGCACGTCGAGAACGCCATCAGTTTCGATTCGTAGGAGCGCCTCCTGCCCGTCGAGCAACATCCGCTGAACGCCCGACGACCAAGTCTCTCCGGCGAAACTCTGGTGCTGCACCGCGAGGACTGCAAACCATCGGCCGCTCGTCCGACTGGAGCCGGGGGCCGCCCAGAGCTGGAACCATCCGGCGTGTTCGAGAGGCGGCACGGCCAGTTGTTCGAACACACCTGACGGAACGAATCCGTCCGGAACGGGGTCGGCGACGTATCCCGGGGCCAACTCAAAGGTCTCGGGGAGCACGACTGGCTCACTCCCGTCGCTCTCGCTGACCGTGACCGACGACGTGGTTTCATTCGGATCGTCGGACTCGGCGGAGCTGTCGGACTCGGCAGAATCTTCGGTGCTCGTTTGCTTCACACCTGTCGCCGAGGTGTCGCCCTCGACGCTGTTCGCCGAATTTTCGGTAGAAGCTGACCCGGTGTCGCCGGACGAGACCCAGAGCGCGCCAGCTCCGATCAGGATGACGATGCCGATCGCCGCACCGATCATCAATCGTCTGGAGGGGCGACCGGTCGACGTCGGGCGACTCGTCTGCGCCGGGTCGGGACGACCCGATCTGCCTTGGTCGTCAAATCCAGAAGCGCCGCCGATTGCCTTTCGGGCGGCGTCGCGAGTTTCGTCATCGAGCCATCGGTCTGATCGACAAAGCACGTCGCTGACTGATTCCCCGAGCGCTGTCGATCCGATCGTCTCAGCGGCCGCGATAACGGCGGCTTCGACCTCGCTCTCTGGAACGCCGACGATGCCCGCAATGTCGCAATCGTTTCGACGTTGGACGAATCGCAAGTCGGCGAGCGCCCTTGTTCGGACCAGCGCCGTACCCTGCTCGTCCGGCAACCGCTCGCTCAGCCACAAAGCCGTCGACAGCGCGTGGTCGAGATCACGATCGAGCGTTGCGGACAGATGAAGGTAGGTGTCGGCGAGCAGGCTGTCAGCAGCTGCGCGACGATGACCGTTGATTCGGCATAGCCAGCCAAAGACCTGAGTCGCCGTCGCATCGAAGCACGTCAGCAGTGCGTCCGGATCCTCAGTCGGCAGCGGTCCTGTAGTTGCCATCACGTATCAATCTTCGCGCACTCACGCTGGTCTCGCCATCGTCCGCCGATCGGGATTTACGCTGGGAAGTAGGCAGGCGGCAGCGATGACAAGGCAAGCCACTCGTCAGTGGTGGCGGGACGGACCGACGAGACGGCGGCAAGCATGACCGCCAACCCGGCCGTGCCGGACATGGTCACCGTGTTGGGGCCGTCGTGCCATTGGGCGGTATGGGTCGTCTTGCCGTCGAACGACTCCTCCGAACTGATCACCAACAGCGTTTCTCCAACACGGACATTCCGCCCGGCCACCCTCGCAGCGGGCGAATCGTTCGAGCCTGGCAGCAGGAACTTGGCCACCTCCAAGTCGTGAGCGGACGTGGGCCGCGCCGAGATCGAGATTCGTTCGCCGAAGTCGACCGATTGATAAGAACTGTTCCACGATCTGATGGATACCGGTTGCACCCCGAGGTTCCCGAAGGAATTCGGCCCGCTGACGAGCAGCACCCAATCGGGGCGGATCGTGGTTGATGCGGCATCCTCGCCGAATCGTCCGCCGTCCATCGCGATCTGCCCCGCAATCTCGCGCAATCGTCCGTCCGGGAGTCCGCCGCCCGTCACCGTGAATCGGCCGATCCCTTCGATCTGAACGGCGATCGAGACGACGCCGTCGGCAGACGTTGCCTGGGTTGCCTGGGTCGCTGTCGCGCCATCGATGTCGACCGGGTGTCCGCCGACCAGGCTGAACTGGCCCGAGACCTCCTCGTTGGTCGTCGCGATCGCCAGCCACTCTCCGGTATTGCGCGTCGCCCCAGGTGCTGCCCACAGTTGGAACCAACCGCTCGTTGCCGCAGCCGGTTGCTCGTACGCGCCCGCCCCGCGATATCCATCAGGGAGTTCGGACATCACATAGCCGAATGACGCGGACGTTCCCGGCCCGCCGTCGACGTCGTCGACATGTATCGACTCGGATGGGGCTGATGATCGGGACGAAGCGAATTGACCAGACTGAGCCGACGGACTTGCGGATATCGCGACGCAGAGTGCAACGAGCAACGAGGCGATAGCCACGAGTGCGACGGTGCGGCGAGATCGGGATTGGTCTCGACATGACTCGTCATACGAGCGGATCCTCGATCGACAGTGATCACGGATCGAGTCGTCCAACCAGCGCTCGAACGTTCGGAAACTCTCGCCGGAGACAACATGTTGGTCCACGTCAATCGCGCTGACACGCAGAGCAGTTGATCTCAGAGATGCGAGGTCGAATTCGTCAACCGAACCGCGGCGAACGGCGAGGGCCAACTGTTCGAAGACCTGGGAGAGCAAAAGTTCGGCCTGAACGATGTCGCCACCGGTGAGACGGCAACAGAAGGCGAACAGGTCAGCACCCGTAGCGTCGAAACACGCAACGACCTCGTCGATGGTGCGCACCGACAACGATGCGTCACCGCATTCGCTGGTCGGCCCCACGGACATGGTCAGGACGCTCCGATTCCCTCCGCCGCCAACGCTGCACCGACAATGCCAGCGTCGTTCAGCAATCCGGCCGGCACGATTTCAGCACGCGTGTCGAGGTATGGAAAGAACTTCTCCGACTTCTTTGAGACGCCGCCGCCGATGATGATCAGGTCCGGCCACAGCAGGTTGTCGATCCGGTCGAGGTAGTCATCGACCTTGTCCGCCCACTTCTTCCACGACTCGTCGTTCTCCTCGCGGACCCGAGCACTCGCCTGTGATTCAGCGTCCCGACCGTTCATCTCGATGTGACCCATCTCGACGTTGGGAAGCAGAACGCCGTCGTTGAACACAGCGAAACCGATCCCGGTTCCGAGTGTGATCATCAAGACGACTCCGAGACGACCTTTGCCGGCGCCGAACCTCATCTCGGCAATGCCTGCGGCGTCGGCATCGTTGAGGACGGTGACGGGGTTCCCCGTCGCTGCCGTGAACAGGGCTGCAGCATCGGTGTTGATCCACTTCTGGTCGATGTTCGCGGCAGTCAGGATCACCCCATGTTTGACCACGCCTGGAACCGTGATCCCGATCGGGCCCTTCCACGCAAAGTGTTCGACGATCTGGGCCACGCAGGCCGCTACTGCCTCTGGCGTGGCCGGCTGGGGCGTATCGATCCGGAGGCGTTCCGCGAGAAGTTCGCCGCGCTCCACTGCAACCGGTGCGCCCTTGATTCCTGATCCGCCGATGTCGATTCCGAGGCACGTCCGTTTCATCACGTCATTCTCCATCATCGGGGTGTATCAGCGAGCAATCGTAAACCTCTGTGAAAGATCATGGTCATCGCTTCCAACACAACGGCTTCGGCCTATTGTCGAGATGTGACGGACGAATCAGCATTTTCGACTGCTTCGCCGTTTACCGCCCTCGTCGAAGCCTCGTTGGCGGGGGACGCGAAGGCCTGGCAGGCACTCGTGCGCAAGCTCGAGCGGGTCGTATGGAAGGCGGTCAACATGATGACAATCGACGACGAAGTTCGAAAGGACGCGTTCGCAGCAACATGGCTCCGGTTGGTCGAGCGGCTCGGAACCATCCGCGAGCCGGACAAGTTGCCGGGCTGGCTGACGACGACGGCGACCAACGAGGTGCGCCAGATCCTGCGCAATCGGGGGCGCCAACAGATTCCTGTGGACTTCTCTGCGCCGCACGACATCTTTGCGAGCCTGCTCTCGAGTTCTGGCGACGCCGATGGCGAACACGACCGCGAACTCGTCCGGAGCGAGGTTCGAGGCACGGTCCGCCGAGCCTTCAACACCCTCGACGAAGAGTGTCGTGAGATCCTCACGGTTCTTGTCCTCGCCGATCCACCGACGCCATACCGAGAGGCGAGCGACCTGCTTCATCGCCCGATCGGATCGCTCGGACCGTCACGCCAACGGTGTCTCGAGAAGCTGCGCAACACACCGGCCATGCAGAGTTGGGTTGGTGAGCACGGTGGATGAGCCTGGAGCATCGCCCTCGGACCGTCTCAACGATGCGTTGGTCAGCGCCGTGAACGACGCATTCGAAACAGACCCGATCCCGCGCGACCTGACCCAGTTCGCACTCGATGCATTCGCGTGGCGGGTCATCGACGAGGAGCTCGCTGCGATCACCTACGACTCCGCCACCACCGAATTAGTCGGCATTCGAGGTACTGCGAGTCAGCGCCATTCCTTCCGGTTCGAGGGTCGCGGCGTGGCCGTGTCGGTCAGTCTCAGCGGCATCTCAGTCGTGGTCTCGGTCGAGCCTGCCGGTCGCTATTCGTGCCGGATCGAAAGTCCCTCCAGCGTCACTGACACTGTCAGCGACGACGAGGGCCAGTTTGTCGTCGACCATCGCCCACTCCCGGTTCGTGTCGTCGTCGAAACTCCTGCAGGTCGGCTCGTGAGTCCCTGGATCATCGGCTGACCGAACCTGGCGGCTCCGGGTGGAACCTGTCGATTTTCAGCTGACGTTGACGACTGTTCCGAGCCACGGGAAGCGGAACAACGAGTCACGCTCGAGCAGCCAAGCGGCCGTTGCCCCGACGCGTCCGCCGGCGACGCTCGCCATCCACTCCCAGGCGATCTCGGCCGCAACGATTGGTGCCGAGAACGATGTACCGCTCCACAGTGCCCAACCCTCGAAGTCTCGATTGTCCTCGCGGGCGCTCTCTTGGCTGAGGTCGAAGAACGTGCTCAGGATGTCTACTCCGGGTGCGCAGGCCTGGACCCACGGACCGTAGTTTGTGAATGGCGCCGGGCCATTCGGGCCAAGTGCACCGACGGAGATCACCGACTCGAACGCAGCGGGCCACGTCGGCCGGCACGACGCATCGTTGCCAGCGGCAGCGACGAACACCACTCGCTCGTGGATGACGTTGTTGGACGGGCCGTAGTCGTCACTGGTGCGATAGCGGCTTCGAATGGTTGCGATCGCTTCCGACAGCGCGATCGGTGGGTCGTCGTCATCGCAGAAACCGCTGAACGACAAGCTGACGATGTCGAAGGGCGGATCGGCAGCGCCAGCGGGGAAATGATCCATCAACGACTTGGCGATCAATACGTCGTCGGTATCGCCGTAGGAGGACAAGCCGCGCTCGACGGTGACCTGGGCGCCGGGCGCGAGGCGAGCGATGATGCCGGCGATGAATGTGCCGTGTCCGGAGAACGGATCGAGCAGGCGGTTCGTGTCGGCATCCCAAGGGTCTGCGTCACAGTTCGGTTGAACGGTCGAAGTCAGAAGGTCAGTAGCGAGTTGTGCCGAATCACACATCGGTGTTGCTGCTTGAGAGGTTGCTGGTCGGACCGATGGTTCGACGCCGGTGTCGACAACGAGCACTCTGCAGGGCTTGGACGATGTCGACTTGACCCGTTCGAAGCCTTCGGTCGGTACGTGTGTTGCTGCGACTGCCGTCGTGCGTCGAGCCGATTGCAGACGAGTGGACCACGCTCCACATGACGGCTGACATCCGCATGCCCCGCTGTATGCGTTGGGGAACGAGACGGGGTTGGGGAACGAGACGGGGTTGGGGAACGAGACGGGGTTGGGGAACGAGACCGGGTTGGGGACCGAGACCGGGGTGGGAAAGGAGACGGGGTTGGGAAACTTGACCGGGTTGGGAACCGAGACGGGGTTGGGGAACGACACCGGGTTGGGAACGGCGGCGGCGAAGAAGACGTGATTCGGGCCAGCGACGAATTGCTTGGACCGCAGCCGCGCCGCAATTTCCAACGGATTCGGAAGTCCGCGAACCAGAATCAGCGATTCACCGTCCTGTTCGGCCGCAGGAAAGACAGGTGACCACGACTCGTCTGTAATGGCGCGCCCGATCGCCTTTGCGATCAGTCCAAGGGCAGACCGTGTCGTGATCAGCTGATGCGGCCGGTACGCAATCGCTCGGCCGTGGGCGTCGGTGACAAACTGCACCCGTGTATCCCAGGGATCCGTTCCCAATTCGGCGGTCCGGTCGAGCGAATTCATTCCGTGGCCCCTCTCATCGCGTTCATCAAGTGTCAGAGAGCATGTCACATGGCCGCTGATACGACGGTTGACAACATTCCGACCGGACAGGCTCCGAACCCCGATGTGTTCATCGCTGAACTGGATCATCTCGTTCAATCGCAGCCGCTCGAGGCAATTGCGCGCGGCAAGGCACTTCTTCGTGACGGGCCGGACGATCCCAGGCTCGGGCGAGAGGTGTGGTCAGCGATCGGCCGAGCGCTCTACGAACTCGGCGATACAGAGAGGGCGGCCGCGGCGATGCGCCGTGCGCTCCGGTTCAGCGAAGTGATCCCCGAAAACAACGACGAGCACGCGTGGAACGAACGGCTGACGGCTATTCGGATCAGTTCAGCGGCGATCTTTGCCGACGCTGGTCGATTGGCTGAGGGACTCGCGTTACTCGACCAGGTCGAGCAGTTGGTGTCACCGCAAGCAGCGGGCAGGGTGCAGTCGCAACGGGCCTACGTATTGACGGCGGCCGGCCATCTTGGCGAAGCATCGACGGTTGCCGATTGCGCAGCGATCACGCTTCGACGAGGCAACGATCATCTCGGTCGGCTGCGACTACTGACGATTCAATCTCACATCCATCTACAGTTGGGCAACCTGGGCAGGTCGCGCTCCACTCTGCTCAAAGCCCGAGAACTGGCCGAAACGCTCGGCCAGGACGTGATCGCCGCCGGCATCGTCGCCAACCTGGGTGTCGTGGAGTCACGCGCAGGTCGACTGACACAGGCGCTGCAACGATTCGACGAAGCCCACCGTCTCTATGAACGCTCTGGCAGGCCATTGCGGGTGATGGCAGTTCTGGAAGCCGACAGGGCCGAGGCTCTCCTGCGCGCTGGCTTGGTCAAGGACGCGGTCGCTGCTGCTCAGACGGCGGTTGCCAGGGCACGGAGCAGCGGAAACGAATTCAGCCGTGGAGATGCCGACCTTGTGCTCGCCCGGACAGAATTGGCCGCGGGCGACCTTGGCTCTGCAATGACGACCGCTGCATCCGCAGCTCGACTCTTTCGACGGTCGGGTCGCCGCGGGTTGGTTCTCCAGGCGAGGGGAATCGGGCTGCAGGCCGCGCTTGGCCTGGCCACGTCACCGAGTGCGATGGCACGCCTGGTCGATCAGTCACGCCGTGTCGGTGACCGGCTATCGCTCGACGGATGGGCGGAGATCAGCGACGACCTGCGGGGTGCGCGACTCCGGTGTGCATCGAGACTCGATCGACTCGACGACGTCGCCGTTGACCTTGCCGCTCTTCGCGGCTCCACGCGGTCGCGATTGCCGGCGGTTGCGTTGCGGGCTTGGTACGCGGAGACACTGGCTCGTGAGCACGCAGGCGACCGGTCCGGTGCGATCCGGGCTGCCAGACGTGGTTTCCGGGTGCTCGAACGATTTCGTAACTCCTCAGACGATCTGCAAGTTCGCACCGGATTGTCCGCAATCGGCGCAGACCTCGGTTCGCTCGCGCTGCATCTTGCGGTGAGTACGGGGTCGGCCCGAACCGTCCTGGAGTGGGCAGAACGCACTCGAGCCCATGCGTTCCTCGATTCGGCTGCAGCAACCCCGTCAGCGATGTCAGACGTGGCGCGTCAGTTGGGCCGACGTGTGCTGATCGAATTCGTGATCGACCGAGATGAAGTCTTCGCTGTTGTCGTACGGCGACAGCGCTGTCAGTTGGTAGCGCTCGGTTCGGTATTCGCAGTTTCGCAGGCCGTCGATCAACTCGTGGCACAGATGGACCGAGGAGTTCGGTCGCTGGCTGGCGACACCGACGACGTCGCGAGTCAGATTGCCGACAGACTTGGCGCGCTGTTGATTCAGCCTCTGGGCATTCAGCCCACGGCAGATCTCGTTGTCGTTCCAGTCGGCCAACTGCACGCAGTGCCCTGGTCGGCTCTGCCCCAGCTTGGGGCCGCGACAGTCTCGGTGCACCTCAGCGCAGCGCTCTGGTTGTCCTCGGACATGAGAAACCGTGCAGCATCGACGAACGTCACGTTGATCATCGGCCCTGATGTCATGGGGGCAGCGATTGAGCGGGCGTCGATCCGGCGGTGGTACCCAGGCTCGTCGACGGTGCGCCTCGGCGATCGAGCGTCGCCGCGAACGTTGGCGGCGGCGCTCTCATCCGAGCGTGTTGTCCAGATCGCAGCTCATGGATCGTTCAACGCGGATCTTCCACTGCAGTCGACGCTTCGTCTGCATGCCGGCGATATGGCGATCCGCGAACTGCACGACCTCGAAGTCGCCAGCAGGCTGATCGTGCTGTCGAGTTGCGAAGGAGGCATGCACGGCGTCAGCGCCGGAGGGGAGGTGCTGGGCCTCGTCGCAATCCTGCTTGCTCGGGGCGCGTCGACGATTATTGCCGCGATGCACACGGTTCCAGATGTCGCCTGCGCCGAGTTCGTTTCAGACTTCCATCGTGAGTGGGCCACCGGCATCACCGCAGCAATGGCGCTGTCCGTGGTGCGTCAGCGCTGGCTCGAGCGGCCGGCGATGAGTGGCTGGGTGACAGCTGGGTCCTTCGTTTGTTTCGGAAGTGGTACGGCGCGGTTGAGCCGTTGAAATGTCGATCTGCGTGTATCACGGCTTGGGTCAGCGTCTCTCTGTCATGAACGAGGCTCCATGGTCTGCCTAACCCCAGCGGACCTGGAGCCTCGCTGCATTCGTCAGAGCGGGAGATTTCCCGTTGCAGCGCGAGTCGTGCCGTTGTCGGTGTATGCCTTGATGGTGTTCTCCGCAATTCTCATCTGATGGATCTCATCGGCACCATCGGCGAACCGCGCCCAACGGGCATGCTGCATCATGTTCGCGAGCGGAGTGTCGGTGGAGTAACCGAGCGCACCGTGGACCTGAATCGCGCGGTCGATGATCCGGTTGAGGCTGTTGGCAACGAAGTGCTTGGCCATCGAGACCTCGGTCCGGAAGTCGTCGCCACGGTCGATCTTGTAGGCAGCGTGCAGCACCATCAGCTTGCACTGGTACAACTCCATCGCTGAATCGGCGATCAACCACTGGACGCCCTGCTTCTCGGCGAGGATGCTGCCGTGGCTGTAACGCTTGAGCGAGCGATCCACCATCATGTCGAGCGCTGTCTCGGCCTGCGCAATCCAACGCATGCAATGAGCCAGGCGCGCCGGGCCGAGCCGGTACTGACCGAGCCGGTGGCCGTTGCCGCGACCGCCGAGAATTTGTGAATCGTGGACCCGAAGGTCCTCGATCACGATTTCGCTATGGCCTCCCGGACCATGCATGGTCTCGACCTCGCGCACATTGTTCCAACCCTGCGTCGGCAGGTCGATGATGAATGCGGTGTTGCCGCCGCGGGCACCCTCTGGCACGTCCAACTCGGTCTTCGCGATCAGGATTGCGAACTTGGCCCGATTCG
>JANOQU010000568.1:0-10832 GCA_031422355.1 Actinomycetes bacterium | reverse complement strand
CAACATCGACCCAGCAGATCTCGACCTCGTCAACATCGACCCAGCAGATCTCGACCGAAAGTGCACCTGTGAACAGTCCGGCCCAGAACCCGATCTCGATCAGCTACGGCGATGGTCCATCGCAATTCGGCCAGTTGTGGCTGCCCAAAAACGACTTCGCCGGCCTGGCGACCGCGCCACCAATCGTTGTGCTGATCCATGGAGGATTCTGGCGCTCCGCGTACGGTCTCGATCTGATGGATCCGCTGGCGATGGATCTGATTGCTCGCGGATTCGCCGTATGGAATATCGAATACCGGCGCGTCGGGCAACCCGGCGGCGGCTATCCGGGCACCCTGCACGACGTTGCCACGGCGATCGATTCGCTCGCAACGATCGCAACCAACTACCCAGTGAACGTGTCGTCGGTGGTCATCGTCGGCCACTCGGCCGGCGGGCACCTGGCACTCTGGGCGGCGGGTAGATCAGCACTCGCAGCGGGCCAGCCCGGATCTGCCCCGGTCGTCCTCGCCCGGCTCGGGATCGGTCAGGGTCCGGTGTTCGATCTTCGCGCCGGTGACGCCGAGGGTTTGGGCGGTGGAGCCGTCACTGACTTCATTGGCGGAACGTTCGACCAGTTCCCGGATCGCTATGCGGTCGCGACGCCGTCGACGACTTCGGGTGTTGCGCTGGCGGTGGTCCGCGGCGTCGACGATGACATCGTTCCAGAGCGCTTCACTGTGCCAAAGCCTGTTGGTTCGGTGGTCACCGTCGACGTTCCGGGTGACCATTTCGCCCTCATCGATCCTGGCAGCCAGGCCTGGCAAGCCGTGATCGACCTGATCGCTCGCTGACCCAGGACTTCAGTCACCGTTGTTGCTGGCGAGCCACGACCCGACTCGGATGAGGTTGCCGTCAGGGTCGATATGGGCGAACTCGCGCAGGCCGTAGTCGGTGTCGTTCGGTGGGATCAACACCCCGAGAGCCTTGCTTGCGCGCCACTCGTCGTACAACGCGTCTGCGTCGGCGACATAGATGTAGCACGCGCCGCCCTCCGCGTCGCGATCGAGGCCGGGAGCCGCTGTGAGGTGAAGCCATACTTCGTCCCTCTTGGCGAACGCGTAGCCGCCCGCTTCGGATTCCGACGTCTCGAAGCCGAGGCGGGTGTAGTGGGCGAGGGCGCGATCCAGGTCACGAGCTGGCAACACAGGGGCGACGGTATGGAACTTCTGCGATGGATTGTCCATTGGCCAACAGTAGATCCAATGTCCGCCATCACTTGGAACGGGGCGTTAACGCTTCAGTTCCGGGTGGCCGACTGCATCGAACACCAGGTTTGCGTAGAACTGTTCGGCGCCCGTACCGCAGACGAGGTGGATGCCGTCCTTGCACAGATTGATCATGCTTGCTGCCGCCTCCCAGTCGAGCACCGTAACGTTCGTGTATCGCGTCGGCAGGGCGCGGATCTGATCATTGTTGCCTGCCGTCCAACCACGTGGGGCGGTGACGGTCAGAAAGACGACCTGGGGTGTCGTGTCGGCCGGTAACTGGGCCATGATCCGATCGAACGTCGCCTGCTCGACAGATCCGTTGGTGCCGATTTGAATCACCACGGTCTGACCGATCTGGTTCGCTGCTCGCAGTCCTTCGACCAGTTCAGCCATGCCCGTACCCTGCCGGCTCTTCAGGGCGTCGACGTAGAACCCGCCCGCCTGCAACTGGGGGAGGGCGCCGAGCATCACCGATTCGCCAAGTGCAATCGGAGCCATGGTCGGCGCAGCAGCGACGGTGGTCGCCGGCTCGACAGGAATCGCGATCGTTGGTTCGGTGACAGGCACAACCGCTGGATCGGCAGAGCCGGCGGTATCTGCTGTGGCCACGTCGGGCAGCGCAGGCGCCGTCGTCTCGCTGGTTGTGCCGCTGTCGACGGTTGCGCCGATGCTTTCGCCGGTGTCTTCGGGGCCGTCGATTGTCGACTGTTCTGTGGACACGGTGACCGCCGCAGGATCTGGAAGAGCGACCTGGCTGTTGTTCTCGATGCTGCATTCCACGTCTCCCACGCAGACATTGTTGGCAACGGCCAGGCTGACGCCAGCGAAGCCCAGAATCGATGACACGGCTCCGACGACGAGAATCAGCCGTCGCCGCCGCCGATAGATCGCCGCGAGCGGCCGGCGTGATTCGGTCCGCCAACCGGTCAATCCGTGACGGCGGATCGGAGTCTCGACGAACCGATAACACAACTCGGTCACGGGGATCGTCACGGCCATTGCCAGGACGAACTGCCAGACGCTCATCCCGAACCCGGACTTGCGGATGATCTGATAGATCGGCCAGTGGAAGAGGTACAGGCCGTAGCTGCGCGTGCCAACCCAGTTGAAGACAGGGTTGCCGAGTACCTTGCCCAGGAAGGCCTGTCGGTGCACGACGGCCGCAATCACCAGCAACGTGACCAGGCCGGTGACGAAGAATCCGCCGCGGAACAACCACGGGTCGAATTTGGAGCCGAAGTTGTCGCCGTCGGAGGAGAGCGACAGCTTCCACATCATCAGCCCCAGGAGAACGAGACCGATCGTTGCGATCGCATCGAGGAGATGACCTTTGCGACGCATCGGCCCGCGCATCAGCGCTGCGGGACGCCAGACCATGGCGAACGCGGCGCCCAGCAAAAGCCCGCTCGCCCTGGTGAATGTCGACAGGTAGAGAGCGTCGTTGACGTTGATGCAGCGCCCGAAGATTGTGGCGTAGCCGTTCGTATCCCCGGGAGCGCACTCACCCTGAACATCGCCGGGCGCATACAGCACGGCGACGGCGATTGCGATCGCGACCGCGGTGAGGAACAGGCGGAGCGCCACCTGGGGCAGCCGATCGCGGCCGCGGCGAAGCAACACCACCATCGCCAGCGGCCACAGCAGATAGAACTGCTCCTCCACCGCCAGTGACCAGAGATGGCGCAGCGGGGCGAATGCCTCGATGTCGGTATAACTCTGGCCGATGACGATCTGGTACCAGTTGCTGCCGTAGAGCAACCCGCCAAGGAAATCACCGCGAGTACGTCCGAGCGGGCGGCTGTTGAAGATGGTCATATAGACGATGAGGGCGACCATCATCACGAACAGCGCAGGCAGCAGGCGACGGGCGCGGCGGAGCCAGAATTGACCGAGGCTGATCCGGTCAGAGCGCTCGTGTTCGGCGATCAGCAGCAGTGTGATCAGGTACCCGCTGATCACGAAGAAAACCTCGACGCCGAGGAATCCACCGCACAGCCACTCGTGATTGGCGTGATAGATCATCACGGCGACCACAGCGAGAGCGCGGAGCCCGTCGAGACCGGGGGAATACGGCAACTGACTGATGTGCATCCGCGGCAGCGGCGGCAGTTGAGGAGGGGGCCACGACGACATCGGTCATCCAGTATCGTCGCCCGACGGTGCTCGCACCCGTCATGCAGCAATTTGCCTGAGTCGACCGCTATCGATCAGCGCCAGATTCAGCGGTGTTTTTTGCGCCCATGTTCCCGAACATCGCCGTATCACGGTGGTTCGCGGGATCATGGGCGCCTTTTCCGCCAAACCCCGTTCGGCGCGGCCACATGCGCGCGAACATTGTTGGTATGAGCGCGAAGGTCGAGGGTTGTATTGCACTGGTGACCGGCGGAAATCGGGGGATCGGGCGGGCGTTCGTCGAGGCGCTGCTCGCAGGCGGCGCGACCCGGGTGTATGTCGGGTCACGCGATCCGGTCGATGACATTCCAGAAGGTGCGGAGTTGGTGATCCTCGATGTCACCGACGAGGCCTCTGTCCTCAGCGCCGCCAGGGAGTGCGCGGACGTGACGGTTCTGATCAACAATGCGGGTCTTCACGTCCGAACACGCCTGATTTTCACCGACGATCCCGATGCGGCGCGCCGGGAGATGGACGTCAACTACTTCGGCGTCTTGGCAATGACCAGAGCATTTGCCCCCGTACTTGCCAGCAATGGTGGCGGAGCGATCGTCAACGTGCTGTCCGTCGCCGGTGCGATACCCACGCCGTTCATGGGCGGGTATTCGCCGTCAAAGGCAGCCGCGTTATTCCTGAGCACGATCACCCGCGCCGAACTCGAGTCGCAGAAAACGACGGTCACGGCTCTGGTGGTCGGCTCGGTCGAGACTCGCATGTCTGACCACGTCCTCGGAGACAAGGCGGCCCCGAGCGACATCGCCGAGGCGGGTCTGCGGGCGATGTCTCGAGGCGAGCGAACCATCGACACCGACCAGATGGCGATCGCCGCCAGGGCGAGTTACTCACTCGACCCTGTTCGTTTCGAAGGGGCGATGGCCAAGCTGATGCGTGCGGCGACTCTGACCACCGGTGCTACTGCGCCGCCGCCGGGCGCGGCCGATGACGAAAGGTGATGCCGACCAATTCGACGTCGTCTCTCATTGGCTCACCGTTGGCCAACTGCAACGTGACAGCCAGCAGACAGCCCCGATCGGCTGGCACAAAGTTGACGATGGTTCCGAGATCTACGGAGGTCGCGGTCGGCTGAGCAACGGCCAACAGTTCAGACCACAGCGCCGCCATCCGCTCGGGTTCCGGCACGCCGACCTCCACCGCCAGCACGGCGTCGACGACGGCAGCGTCGCTTGGGCCGGGGCTGATCTCGTCCCAGAACCACCAATTCTTGTCGGCGGCCTCGTCGAGATCGAGCAGAATGCCGACATCCCGCGGATGCAGTTGCATGATCGGATGTCCGAACGCGAGTTGGTCGATCATGATTCGCACGCCGAGCCGTTGCGCTCGCTCGCGGATGACAGCCATCTCCGGCACCTGAACGGCAACGCCGTATCCGGCACGTCCGCCGACTCGGGCGAGCCAGGAATTCAACGGCGATGCCTCGTGGGCCGGCGCGATCAGTTCGAGGTACTGGCGAGGACCGAGCGGAATGGTTTCGTCCGCAATTCCATGCTCCAGCAGTTCCGGATCCGTGAATCCGTGCGGCAGGGCGTAGTTATCTCGCAGCGCAGAACTGTCCGCTTCGGGAGTGGCCGTGGCGAGGACCACCTGGCGCACGAAGGCCCATGAGTCGTTCATGAGATCAGTCTGTCAGCCCAGCCGGCGGATTGGCAGTGCGGACTCCCGCGAGTCGGCGAGCGTCACTTTCGCGTCGGTGATGACGCACGCGCCATCGCTGACGATCATCGGGTTGATATCGATGATCGAGATTTCGTTGTGATCGAACATCAACTGACCAACGCGGGCGAGTGCGTCGACGAGCAGGTCAGCTGAGATGCCAGCTGTCTCCAGCGCGCCGCCCACGCGCGACTTCAAAACCATAGTCTCGGCTGTCGTTCGAGAGATCGGCGGGAGGCGACTTGCCCCATCATCGGGATTGACCGACTGCAGGCTGCCGAGATCGAGGGTGACCACTGGACCGAGGTTTTCATCGGTGGCGCAATAGATGCGGACGTCGATCCCAGGTGCCGCCATCTGTTGCACGACGAGTGACTTGGCATCATCGCCGAGTGCGGAATGCAGGACTGCGAGGGCCGCCCGAATGGCGGCTTCGTCGGGAAGATCCAGTGCAATGCCCGCCCGGGCTGACCTCCCGACCCGCCGTCGTGTCGATTTGATGACCACCGGGTGACCGACTCGGCTCGCGTGTCCGACGATTTCGTCGTCGCTGGCCCCGACGACGTGGATGCCCGCCGCAGCGGTCAAGCCGTATGAGCCGAGCAATCGAGTGGTTTGGTCGAATGACAGCACGGCGTCGCCCTCGGCAGATCCCGACGCTTCGGCAATGACTTCTGCAGCCAGAGTCTGGTCGGTATCTTCCAGCGCCTCGACTGATGACTCCGCCTCGGTGCGGAGCCAGACCCCGTATGCGTACATCCGGCCGAGTACCGCAGCAGCCGGCTCGGGAAACGAGAAGGACGGAACGTTCGAGCCAGGCTGGAGCGGTCCGTCGGATCGTCCGAGCATGACGGCAATGACGGGCTTGAGCGATCCTTTCGCGGCGGCATCGATCTCGATTGTCGGGGTATGGGCGGTGGCGATCGGCGGTGCGTGGATCACGAGTACTGCGTCGACGTTGGAGTCGGCGACGGCCGCGGCGACGGCCGTGCCGATGTCGGCCGACGACGACCGCCAGTCGATCGAACGGGGACCTTTGACCACCGTCAGGCCAGCGGCTCGTACCGCTGCGCCAGCGAGTACACCAGGGCTGCGGGCGTTGGTCAGGATGGCCACATTTGGCCCGCCGGGCACTGGCTGGCTGGCGAAACAGCGAGCCGTATCCAGCATCGCCCGGACAGTCGGAACCTCGACGAGCCCGGCTTGCTGATACAGCGCGTCGGCCGCGTTGCCAATGGCCGCCGTCCCGGTTCTGACGGCCACGATCGGCCGACGGCGACCGACCCGGCGGGCGATTCGGGCGAACTTGCGAGGATTGCCAAACGTCTCGGTGTACATCGCGATCACACTCGTGCTCTCGTCGTCTTCCCAGAACTGCATCAAGTCGTTGCCTGATATATCGCTCTTGTCGCCAAGGGACACGAACCATGAGATTCCCATCTGTAGCTGAAGCGCGAGTTGCAGCAGGGAAGAACCGAGCGAGCCCGACTGCATCGAGATCGCGATTCCGCCGAACGGAAGCGTCAACGGCACCAGCGCTCCCTGCACGCCACCCGGGCGGGTGGTCGCGATACCCATGCTCGCGGGGCCGATGATTCGCAAGCCATTGCGCCGAGCGTGGGCGACGAGCGCCGCCATGTCGACGCCGGTGCCGTCGATCGCGGTGATCAGCACAGCCCCACGAACGCGCTTGGCGATACATTCGTCGATCGTGGCGACCAACATTGCGGCTGGTACGGCAACGATCGCAAGCCAGATGTCGTCGGCGATGTCGGCCAAACTGGCGAACGCCGGACGTCCACCGACAGTGGAGCGTGCCGGGTTGACGGGATAGACCGGCCCGGCGAAGGCCGAGGCGTTCCGCCAAACTTCCTGACCGATGGAGCCTGGGCGATCTGAAGCACCAATGACCGCGACCGACTTCGGTAGAAGAAGGCGGGCGACAGCGCGGCTGTCTGCACGATGTTCTCGGCCCTCGACGACGTCGACGAACGACTCTGTTTCGGTCAACGGGAACTCGATCTCGGTGAGACCGCTCTCGAAGTGCTTGGCAACCGGCCAGCCAGCGCGGCTGAAGACGCCGATCATCGCTCGGTTGTCGGCAAGGGTCTCGGCCGTGAAGCGTTGGATACCGTTCGATCGAGCAATCGCGGCGAGGTGCTCCAGCAGAATCGTGGCGACACCTCGGCCCTGGTTGGATTCATCGACCATGAACGCGACCTCGGCGTCGTCGCGACCGCTCCATCGTTCGTAGCTGGCCCACGCGATCCACTCGCCACGATGTTCGACCGCCAAGGCCACACGGTCGTGGAAGTCGATGTTCGTGAAATGGTCGAGTTCTTTGGGCGACAACGTTGGTTTCGGCGAGAAGAATCGCTTGTAGAGGTTCTCTCGCGGCTGTCGTTCATGGAACTCGAGCAACCGGGGTGCGTCCGCTGCGGTGATTGGGTGGACAAACGCCGTCTCGCCGTCGGACAGCACAACACTGGTTGCCCACCGGTCCCGGCTCTCTTCGCTGACCGCACCGTCGTCCATCGGCGCCACGCTATGCCGAAACTGGCGTGGCCGAGGATGGGAAACTGACGAGATGAGCCGACCGATGCCGTACTCGCCGCCGATGGACCCTGCAACGCCAGCGGTTTACGCTTGGCCGAACAGCGTCAGTGCGGGCGAGCGGTTCGACGTCAGCGCCCGTGGTCCCGCAGGCACGGCGCGACTCGAAGTGGTGAGAGTTGGCGCTCACCGGATTCAAGTGCACACGGGCGAGGTGACGGTCGCGCCTCACGACTTCCCCCCCGACACCGATGCCAACGGTTGCGACTGGCCGGTCCTCGCCAGCATCGAGGTCCAGCGCGGTTGGTGGTCCGGCTACTACGAGGTCGTGCTTCGCCTGCCCGATGGTACCGAGGTCGTGTCGTATGTGGTCGTGCGGGCATCAGCGCCCAACCCCAATCGTCCACTGTTGGTGTTGACGACGAATACATGGAATGCCTACAACGATGTCGCCGGCACCAACATCTACAACGGCGGAACGCATGCTTCGTTTGTCCGTCCCAACGCGCCTGGATTGTTGCGCAAACCGAGTGGACCAGGCAGCAGGGTCGCCGTGATCGGCGAGCCCGATCCGCGAATGCGAACGCACGTCGGCCATATCCGGACCCATGGGTTGTCAGCGTGGTCGGGTTCGGCTGGTTGGCCGTCCTGGGAAGAGCCGTTCGTCAAGTGGGCGGAGTCGAACGGAATCGAGTTGGACTACGCCGTCAATGCGGACCTCGAATTCCACCCAGACGTCCTCGACGGTCGACGGTTGTACCTGAGTGTGGGCCACGACGAGTACTGGTCGTGGGCAATGCGTGACACTGTCGAAGGCTTCATTGCGAGTGGAGGCAATGCAGCGTTCCTCAGCGGCAACGTGTGCTTCTGGCAGGTGCGGCTGGAAGACAGCGGCCGACAGATGGTCGGCTACAAGCAGCATTTCGAAGATGACCCGGTATTCGGCACCGACCGTCAAGATCGATTGACCAGTATCTGGTCCGACACCCTGATTGGTCGGCCGGAGAACTCGATGACCGGGCTCTCGTTCAACCGCGGCGGATACCACCGAATCGGTCGGTCCGTCGGCAACGGTGCCGGCGCCTACACCGTCCATCAACCGGATCATTGGGTGTTCGACGGAACGGGAGTCGGCCGAGGCGATCTTCTCGGTGCTGCGAGCACGGTGGTCGGCTACGAATGCGACGGCTGCGAACTGCAGTTGGTCGACGGCGTGCCTGTGCCGACGGGTAACGACGGCTGTCCGGCCGGCACGGTCGTGCTGGCGACGGCACCCGCCTCGCCGTTCACCCGGGAGACCGCCCAACGACCGGTGCCTGACGACAAGCTGTCAGAGGTGGAGTTCCATGCGTGGCGAGTACTCGGTTCACACGATGCCGAGACCGCGCAGCGATTGCTGAATGGCCATGCGGTGCTCGCCGTTCGCAAAGGCGACGGCGGGGGAACCGTCGTGTCCGCCGGCTGTACCGATTGGGCCTGGGGTTTGACCGGCAGTGATCCTCAGATCGAGCGGATCACGAAGAACATCATCCAGCGTTTGGGTTGAGGGCACAGCGCGCTGACTCGCCGAATTCGGACACGGGCGTGTCACACTTGTTCATGCGAACCGCGATCTTCGACGCCGATAGCCATGTAATGGAAACGGCCGACTGGCTGCCCAGTTTTGCCGAGAAGTCCATTCGAGAGCGATTGTCCGGGATGGGCCTAGAAGGCGCTGGCGCAGGCGCAGCAGAGCTGATGAAGTCATTGCCGGATCTCTGGGCGAGTCAACGTGACCAGCCGGTCGGGGCGGACGTGCTGACCGGCCCGAAAGGGTGGCGCGCACCAGGCGCGCTGGACTCCGGAGTTCGCTCTCGTGTGCTCGATGCGCTCGGCATCTCGGCCCAGCTCGTGTTCCCCACGTTCTCGCTCGGGCACTTCGTACGCAGTTCCGATCCGGACGTTCTGTACGGCGGGGCCCGAGCCCTCAATCGAGCAATGGCGGCATTCTGCGAACCGGACTCGCGACTCAAAGCCGTTGGCTTCCTGCCGCTCAATGATCCTGCGCTCGCAGCCGAGGCACTGGACGAGGCTTTGGCGCTCGGGATCTCGGCGATCTGGATGCCGTCGGACGCGCCCGGTGCATTCTCGCCAGCGCACGTGGATCTCGACCCCGTGTGGTCGCGCCTTGCCGATGCCGGAGTTCCGTTCGTACTGCACGTCGGTGGCGGCAAGTTGCTGCCGAAGGCGTTTCACAACAACGGCCTACCTCGCCCGTCAGATTGGTTGGGCGGAGGCGAGAATCTTCGCGCCAAGGACTTCCCGGTTCTGCATCATTCGCCGGAACGGTTCTTGGCGTGTATCACCATCGACGGGGTCTTCGAGCGCCATCCAGCGTTGCGTGGCGCGGCGATTGAACTCGGTGCGTCCTGGGTGCCCGGCATGCTGCGCAACCTGGACCACGCCCACAGATCGTTCGCGAAATTCGAGCCCGCGTTCAAGGCACTACCGATGCTGCCATCGGAGTACATCCGCAAGCATGTTCGCTTCACGCCGTTTCCGTTCGAGGACACTGCGTGGTTGGTCGAGCAATGCGGCCCGGAACTGATGATGTTCTCCACCGACTACCCGCATCCCGAGGGTGGCAAGCGCCCGTTCGAGATCTTCGGCGACGCAATGCAGGGTTTCGACGACGACGCCCGTGACCGGTTCTTCTGGCGCAACGGCGCCGAGTTGTTGGGCCTCGTCTGAGGTCCTGCGCGTTCGGCGTGTCAGCCTGATCTCCGGCCAAAGACAACTCATGCACTCGTCTCATGCGGCCACATCAGGGCGACCTGGAGCAGCACGATGACAGCAGCCAGGGCGAGTTTGTGGGGTGGGATGTGGGTGTCGAATCGGAACCGGTCGAGGAGGAGCACGCCGACTTCAAGCAGCACGACCCACCCGAAGGTGACGACCCACAACTCGGTCAGCGAGAGCGACTTGACGTAGACAACGAACAAGAGTGCGAAGGCACCCAGGCCGAAGACGAGAATGAACCATCTCGGCTTGATCGAGAACTCTTTGGCGAGCAGCGCGCCGGCCAGATCGAGTCCGGCCAGCGTGACTATGGCACCAATTCCCCACCACACGTTTCGAGCATTCATACGACTACAGAGACAGTTCCAGTCGAATGGATACAAGATTCGGGCGCATAGCCTGCGATCC
>JANOQU010000567.1:0-8949 GCA_031422355.1 Actinomycetes bacterium | reverse complement strand
CGGCTCTGATGGCGACGGCACTCGTGAGAGGCGGGCGGCTCTCGGTAATGAGCGGGGCGGTTTCGGCGCGTCAGTGTCCTCAGCCTCGGTCATTGGTCAAAGTTACCTCGTGACGGGTTTGGAGCCGGGTCAAGGGTGACGACCATCTCCCGCCTTATCTCAGCCAGGCCGATCAGTTCGACTCGGGTTCTCTCGGTCATGGCGTGGAACGGGACGCGGTTGAGTTCGAGGATCAGAGCGGGCAACCATCTCGGTTCGATGGCAGCGACGGCTTGGCGTAGCTGCGCAACCGCGGCCCAGGTGGCGCTGCGGTCCGCGAATGTAGTGATGATGGCCGACACGACGGCACCGCTGTCCGCTGGCGGCGTCGGCGGCAGGTATGCCTCAATGACGGCATTCGCCGGCTTCGGAGTGACCGGTACGCCGAGCTCGGGCATCGCCTCGGCGAGCCATCCGGCCAGCGGCCCGATCAATGCTCGAACGACGAGATCGAACCCCGGATGACGTCGGCCACGAAGTAGAAGCGTCGGCGCGAAATGCCGGGGCGGCTGCAACCGCGAAGCGGCGCACAACGCCATCCACTCCGGCAGCAGGATGTCGTGCGTTCCCTTGAGCAGCACACCGAGAATGTCGGCTGCCCGATCGGGGCACACCGGGCGGCCATCGAACGGTGCCGGCGTGACGGGCGGCGGCGCCATCGACGGTTTCACACCGGCCCGTCTGGCCGTCGCAACCGACGCTGCACGATCGAGTAATTCCAATGCCGGATCGTCGACGTGGCGCAGCGAGCCCCACCCCGAAGTCGGCCGTGGCGGCGGCCGGCGATCCGTTCCGAGGACGGCAGCCGTCACCAGACTGGACCATTCGTGTGCGGCCGTTTGGGCGAGATCGACCTCGGCATTCACAGAATCCACACCCGCGGGGTTTGCCGTCACAGGATCACCGTCCGGCCATGGGAGATCACCGTCAACGGAAGGAATCCGTCGATACTCCACTCCCCGATCAACTCGACGGGATACCCGGCCGACACCGATACCACCTCGGCCATTCGTGCGAACGTCCCGGCGATCGGAACGGCGCCGCTGCCGTCCACAAGGCACCATCGTCCATTGCCGAGCGGCGTTGGCGTTGCGACGACCCACACCGGATAGCGCTCCAGCCATGGCTCGCCTGCCACGGCCCAACCAGCAGCGGTCAGCGCCTCGGCGATCATTGTGCTCCGCGGCGAGAACCGAGTCGGCGCAGGTGGACCATGAACCCGACCGACGAGTGCGCGCAAGTTGATACCGCCCGGATACCAGTGGACGTCCGCTTCGATGGTGGTGCCGACCTCGTACTCGGCGGTCACCTCGTTGCCGAATGCTCCGAACGAAAGCACCATCGCCCACGTCGTTGCGTCGCCGGACGACGAGGTCTGAGCCGCCAACCAGGTCCGCTGCACGGTGATCCGATCCTCTCGAGTCCGGCTCTCCGCGGCCACGAACCAATGGCCCGTCGTTGGCACGCTCGCCAAGACATCGTCCTTCGCAACCGTGAGACCTGTCGCAGCGTGGACGCCATCGCCAAGATGGCCGGGCAGGTTGCCGGTGCGTTGAGCGCCAAGGGCCAGCGCGTGCAGCAACGCCATCTCTTCGAGAACGTCGTCATGCCAGCGCGGATGTGAGCCGACCTTTGTCGCGACCCGCTTGACGCGGTTGGCGAGCGCACCACATTGCGCATCGACGAGGCGCGCAGCGAGGCGTTCCCACGTCGCCGGGTCGCTCAACTCGGCATTCGCCAATCCGACGCGGATCCGGTCGGCCAGCCATCGATCCAATTCCTGGAGTCCTGCCCGCATGCGTTCGGCCCGTTCGAACTGACGCTTCTGCCGAGCCGGGTCCGCAGCGGGCATCGGTCTGGCAGATCTGGAACCGCCACCGAGCGCCCCATCGCTGGCGTCGGCGAGTTCGTCTCCATCGTGGGTCGCAACGACATCGCCGTGGTGGCGAGTCGCCTCGCCGTTGTCGGACTCGGCGTCTGGCCGAGACAACCGTCGCTGCAACCACTCGGTGGCGAACGGCAACCGTCGAGCGCGAGCAACGCCACGGTTCGAGTGCAACAGCAGCAGGCCCAACCCGTGCTTGCATGGAATTTTGCGACTCGGACAGCTACACCGATAGGCAGGCCCGCTGACATCGTCGGACAGATCCACGGCGACGTTGTAGGGCTCGGCCGAGGCCGCGATGTACTGACCCCAGACGGCGGAGTCGTCACAACCGGCCAACGACCAGACCGCCGGCACCGCCAACGCCAGCGCCGCAGCGGCGGCCGCCTTGTCCGGCGCAAGCGACAGCACCTGGTCGGGGGTCGGATGAACGGACATCGAGGCCACGGTATCGCGGGCCTATGACACACCCAGAAGAGCCGGGGCGGCTGGCGCGGTACCCTCTGGTGCATGGCTTGGGGGAACGACGCCGATGATGCCCGGCTCCATGGCACCAACATCGCCGAATCCGTCATCGACCTGATCGGCCGAACACCGCTCGTGCGCCTGAAACGGATCAGCGAGATCGAAAACATTCCCAGCGTGCTGGCGATGAAAATGGAGACCACGAATCCGGGTGGGTCCGCCAAGGATCGCCCAGCCCTGGAGATGATCCTGGCCGCCGAACGCGACGGCCTCCTGAAGGCGGGCGGAACAATCGTCGAGCCCACGAGCGGAAACACGGGCGTCGGGCTTGCGATCGTCGCCGCCCAACGGGGCTATTCATGTGTCTTCGTGATGACCGACAAGGTTGCACCCGAGAAGGTTTCGCTGCTTCGCGCGTACGGCGCCGAGGTAGTGGTTTGCCCGGTCGCCGTCGCGCCCGATGACCCCACCAGCTACTACAGCGTCGCCGAGCGACTGACCAACGAGTTGCAAGCGTTCCGGCCGAATCAATACGCCAATCCCAACAATCCCCTCGCACATCAACTGACCACTGGGCCGGAACTTTGGGAGCAGACCGGCGGTCGAATCACTCATTTCGTCGCGGGAGCGGGAACCTGCGGCAGCATCACTGGAACGGCCCGGTTCCTTCGCGAACGGAATCCACAGATCAAGATCATCGCGGCCGATCCAGAGGGTTCGGTCTTCAGCGGTGGGTCAGGCCGGCCATATCTCGTGGAGGGAGTCGGCGAAGACTTCTTCCCAGCGGCATGGGATGCCAGCCTCTACGACGACATCATCGCAATCAGCGATGAGGAGAGTTTCCTGACAGCGCGCAGGGTCAGTCGCGACGAGGGCATCTTGATCGGCGGCAGCGGAGGGATCGCAGTAGCCGCCGCAATTCGCGTGGCGAAGGCGGCCGACCCGGATGACATCGTGGTTGTCTTCAACCCGGATTCGGGCCGGGGATACCTGTCCCGAGTCTTCGACGACAACTGGATGGCGAACTTCGGCTTCCTCACCGAATGCGATCAATGTGTCGGGGCGATGCTGGGTAGTCGCGGGAGGACACCCGAGTTGCTGTACGTCAATCCCGACCAGACCGTCCGGGCGACCATCGACTTGATGCGGACCCACGAGGTCAGCCAGTTGCCGGTCTGCAAGAACACGCCACCGTTCGCCAACGCAGAGGTTTCTGGGGCCGTCGACGAGCTGGATCTGATGGACGCAATCTTTCGAGATCCGTCGATGATGGATCGCGAGGTTCATTCGGTGATGGGGCCAAAGCTGCCGACGATCGGGGTCGGCCAGAAGGTGGAACTCGCCGTCAGAATGCTGGACACGTCGCCAGCATTACTCGTACTGTCGGGCGGTCGGCCCCTATCGGTCATGACCCGCTCTGATGTCTTGTCGTATCTGCAGGGGGCTTCGGCATATGGGTGACCTCGATCAGCAAGCTCACGGGTGGGGGTTCGAGACACGTGCCGTCCACGTCGGTCAAGCGCCGGACCCAGCAAGCGGGGCCGTGGTCACTCCGATCACCCTCAGCACCACGTTCGCCCAGGATGGCGTCGGCAACCACAAAGGCTACGAGTACTCGCGCAGTGGAAATCCGACTCGTGCCGCCCTCGAGGCGTGCGTCGCGTCGCTCGAAGATGCGGCGTTCGGGTTCGCATTCTCAAGCGGTTTGGCCGCAGAGGACAACGTGCTCCGGCTGCTGTCACAGGGAGATCGGATCCTGCTCGGCAACGACGCGTACGGCGGAACGTTCCGGCTGATCTCCAAGGTCTGGTCACCACTCGGCTTTCCATGGAGCGCTGTCGACCTGACCGACGTCGATTCGCTCGCATCCGACTGGCCAACCGACACCAAGATGGTCTGGCTGGAGACCCCGACGAACCCGTTGCTGACGTGCGTCGACATCGAGGCCATCGCCGAACTCGCCCATCGCCACGGAGCGCTCGTCGTCGTCGACAACACATTCGCGACGCCGTACCTGCAGCAACCGCTGACCCTTGGCGCGGACATCGTCGTGCACTCGGCGACGAAATACCTCGGCGGCCACAGTGACGTCGTGGGTGGATTCGTCGCCGTCAACGACGAGGCACTGGCCGATCGAATTCGGTTCACGCAGAACGCCGCTGGCGCCATTCCCTCTCCATTCGATTGCTACCTCGTGCTTCGCGGCGTCAAGACGCTTGCACTCCGTATGGAACGGCACTGTTCGAATGCGAGGGCCGTCGTTGACATGTTGCTCGGCCATCCCCTCGTCGATCAGGTGCTGTATCCGCAACTTCCGGACCACCCCGGCCACGCGGCCGCCGCCAAGCAGATGCGCGACTTCGGCGGGATGGTCAGCTTCACCCTTCGCGGCGGCGAACACGCTGCGCTCGAGGTTGTCCGGCATACGAAGGTCTTCACCCTGGCGGAGTCACTCGGAGCGGTGGAGAGCTTGATCGAGCATCCCGGCCAGATGACCCACGCATCCGTGGCTGGATCTCCGTTACAGGTTCCAGCCGCGCTCGTTCGATTGTCGGTCGGCATCGAGTCCGCCAACGATCTCGTCGACGACCTTGCCAACGCCCTCGACCACCTCCGCTGACGCGACGCCCGCCCACCCTCGCCAGCAGAGTGCTTGCAAGAGTTTGCAGCAAATGTGACCTCGGGGAGGGCAGAAGGGTTCGCGGAACTGGTGTGGGGGGGCGTCAGGGGGCGAGGATTTGGTGGGCGGCGCGGGTTCCGCTGCGCAGGGCGCCTTCCATGAAGCCGCAGAAGCCGTCGGTGTGCTCGCCAGCCAGGACCAATGTGTCATAGGTCCGCTGCATGAACGGCCAGGCATCGACCAACTGCCCGGGACCGAATGTCGCGTAGCAACCAAGGCTGTACGGATCATTGGTCCAGTCGGTCCGGACCCGCTCGCCAGCCAGGCCCTTGACGCCGGGGAAGAACCGGTCGGCTTCGTCGACGACACGGTTCGTCGTATCCGGAATCGCAACCAGCGCTGCGCCATCATGGGATGACAGCAGCGTCGTCAAGACACCGGTGTCGCCAGCCTGGGAGTCGCTGCCATCCCACATCTGGCCCCACGCCCGCTCGGTATCGACTGAGCCGTCGAGGCCGTGATCACTCCAGACTCGTCGCCCGATCTGGAGGCTGATCTTGCCGCCGACGCCGTAGCTGACACGCGAGAGTTCGAGCGGCATCTCGAACCACATCCTGCCGAGAACGGGAAGCGGCACGGTCGCGACGATGTGTGCAGCGGTCATGGCCTCCCCTGTCGTCAACACGACCCTGCCGGCGGTGGGGTCGAGCAAGTCGACCACTGAATTCAGTCGGATTCGTTCGCCAAGCGGAACGGCGAGCCCAGTCGCCAGTTGGTCGTTGCCCCCGTCGATCCGGAACGCCTCGCGCCCGCCCGGTGACCGCTGGTGCAGGGCAGTCATCCAGCCGGCCATCAGTTGCGAGATTTCGTCCGGCGCGAGCATGAATTCAGTCCTGATCTCGCGACCAACCGCGACCCGGGCCAACAGACTGAGATCGAGACTGGCAACGAGTTCGCTCAACAGTGCGTCGTCGAGATGACTCGCGGACGCTCCGCCAATCGGGTCATCGACGTCAATCTGTTCCGCGAGATTTGCAAGCGCGTCCTCCCACCTCTGGAGCTCGCTGGCCAGCGAGTGGTGATAGGCAAACGGCACCGCACGGCCCCCGACATCGAGCAGACGGCGTGCGGGGTCGTGACCGGATGTCACATTCGCCAGCGTGAGTCCGAGCGAATCAGCGAGCGCAATCACCTCGCGGTGATGGGTATCGATGAACTCGGCGCCGCGCTCGCACGATTGGCCGTTGTCGAACCGGTGGCTCCACACTCGGCCACCGACGCGATCGCGCGCTTCGAGCACGACAACATCGCGGCCAGCGGCCACGAGGTCGTTCGCTGCCCGCAACCCGGCCAACCCAGCGCCGATAACGATCACGTCGTGTGTCATCAAAACAACGTCGGCTGTTCCGCGCGCAGTGCGCGCATTCCTGGATAAATCACGTAGTTGTCCATGAACACCCAACTCCGGCGGTGGATCGAGGACGGACCATAGCCTTGAAGGGCGGTCTTGTGGAGCGGGCACGGATAGCCCTTGTTCGTGTCGAAATGCCAGTGCGGGTAGTCGGCTGACTGCTCTCGCATAATCCGGTCGCGGGTGACCTTGGCCAGAATCGATGCCGCCGCTACCGACAGGCAGATCGCATCCGCTTTGATTCGCATCTCGACGTGGGCGATGTGAGGTGACACGAAGTTCCACTTCCCGTCGACCACGGCGGCATCAGGAATCATCCCGAGACCAACGATGGCTCGTTGGGCCGCAAGCCGCTGGGCCGCTGCCATGCCAAGCTCGTCGCACTCGAGATGGCTCGCTGCGCCGACTGCCCACGCGTCGCACCAACCAGCGACCCTGTCGAAGATGGATTCGCGTCCGGCTTCGGTCAGCATCTTGGAATCCCGAACGCCGTTGACGCGACGCTCGCGGGGCAGCACGGCTGCTCCGACCATCAGTGGCCCGGCCCACGAGCCGCGACCGACCTCGTCGATACCGACGACCACCTCATGTCCGGCCGTCCACAGGTCGCGCTCGATCGACCGGGTTGGGGCCCTCTTTCGAGACACTGCCAGGCGGGGTTTCATCGAGAGCAACGTGTCAGAACAAGCGAATCGCAGCGTTGCCCGCCACGACCTTGCCGATCACCGTGAAACCAGCCCCAACGAGATCGTCGACGATGCCAGCGTCCACCGCGGCGAGCAGCCCGCCAGACGTCTGAGGGTCGTAGCCAATTGCGGCTTGGGCATCAGTGATCTCGGCCGACAGCCTGACATGCGCCTCGACGTGCTCGCGGTTGCGTGGATCGCCGCCGGTGCGAACGCCGCGTTCCAACGCTTCGCTAACTCCGGGATAGAGCGGGAGTCGGGCGTGTTCAAATTCGAATACGGCGCCGGCGCGCTCGGCCATGTCCCACGAGTGGCCGAACAGGCCAAATCCGGTGACATCGGTGACGGCATGAACCGAGGCGAACGTCTGATTCAGGACTTCCGACGCCGTTCGGTTCAGTTGTCGCATTCCGGCAATCGCCACGGCCTTGTCGGCATCGGTACCGCCGGCAAGCGCAATGGCTGTACCGAGCGGCTTGGAGATGACGAGCACATCGCCGACACGGGCTCCCTCCTTGCGAAAGATCCGATCGGGATGTACCAGACCCTGGACAGCAAGCCCGAAGATTGGTTCCGGGTTGCGGATCGTGTGCCCGCCGGCGATGGAACCACCCGCTTCGGCAACGACCTGCGCCGCCGCGGCGAATATCGCCACGATCGCGTGGCGCGGGAAATGCTCCGGAAACGCGGCGATGTTGACGGCAACCGTCACTCTGCCGCCCATCGCGAACACGTCGCTACAGGCGTTGGCAGCCGCGATCGCACCGAAGTCCGATGGGTGATCGACAAGCGGCGGGAAGAAATCGGTCGTACTGACCATGGCCAGGTCGTCGCTGATCCGGTAGACCGCGGCATCGTCGAACGGCGCCAACCCGACGAGCAACGCCGGATCGTCGACGGTCGCAAAATCGTCCACCAGGCTCGTGAGCAACGAAGCACCCCACTTCGCCGCGCAACCGCCGCACGATGTCCATTCCGTCAATCGCATTGCATCGAGGTCGGTATCGAGATCCGTCACGTCCGTCAGCCTACGGTGACACCCATGATCCACATCGGCCCCTACTCGTTCACCCAGCAGGACGCGCGCCGGACGATGGCTAACCTCGGCGGATTGTGGGCGGCTCTTCTCGAGGGTCGACCGAGCGTCACAGCGACAGAAGCGGGCATTGACTTGGCAACGCGTCTGGCGCTCGAATTGTCGATGCCGCCGGGCACCACACTTGCCGCGCTTGGTCAAACGGCCGCGAACTTGGTCGGGCCATCGCCGACGCTCGAATGTGTGCTCAACGACGTCTGGTTCACCCTCGAATCGACCTCTCAACTCTTGCGGTCAGAGGGTCTGATGCCCGCAACGCAAACCGGGACCGCAGTGCAACTCAGCACATCCGGCGGTGGAGTCCCCAAGCGCGCGGTCGAATCCATCGAGGTCACCCACGCCGGCGTGATCGGCGACCTCCAGCGTGTTCGCGTCCATCACGGTCGGCCCTGGCAAGCACTGTGCTTGTTCGCCGACGAGGTGATCGACGAACTTCGCAACGAAGGCCACCCGATCGGGCGCGGGTCGGTCGGCGAGAACATCACGGTTTCCGGTCTGGCCTGGGCCGACGTGCGCCCCGGTGTCGTCCTGCAGATCGGATCAGTGATCGCCCACGTGCAGGCGTTTGCAGAACCGTGCGCGACCACCGCTGCGTTCTTCGTCGGTGGCGACTTCAACCGGATGAAGATCGATCGGGGTCCGGTCAGTCGTGTCTATGCAACCGTGCTTCAACCCGGCCGGATCGACACCGGCGATCCGGTAGTTCTCGAACCCTCGGGCTAGCCCTCAGGGGACAGTGGTGGTGGT
>JANOQU010000566.1:0-5764 GCA_031422355.1 Actinomycetes bacterium | reverse complement strand
GCTCTCTGCCGCAGGTCTAGGGTGATCCCAACGCCGAGCGAAGGGAGGGTTGAACCACATGAATGTGTCTGTGCTGATCCCGACCGGCCGCGTTTGCCCGCACGTCTGACACGTCCTGCGACGCAGCGTGCACGACGGCCGGTCAATCACCCGCTGTCCTGCAACTCCCTGCAACCACGAGGTTCTCATGTCAACGAACACCCCGGGTCCGACGCCGTTGGACCACATCCCATCACGCCCGACTCCAACCTGGCTTGTCGCCGAGCCCTTCGAAGACGTCGATCACGGACCGATCAAGACTGGCAAAGAAGCCCAGGTCAACCTCGTCGAGCGCTTCGGCGACGATGGTCGAAGCTGCCTGATCGCGCGCAAGCGATATCTGCCCCGAACTGTCACGCAGAAGGGGCAACTCGAAGCGATGGGCGTGCAGCGCTCTTCCGCGTTTCGCCACGACGTTCAGTATCGAGAGGGACGCCAGTTCCGCAAGTCACGGGATCAGCGCGCTGTCGCTCGGATGTCGACCTACGGTAAGCACCTGCTCCAGGATCGCTGGACCGGCCACGAGTACGACGTGATGACTCGGCTTTGGCGGGCTGGAATGAGCGTTCCGTATCCCATTTCCTATGCCGACGACGTATTCGATCTCGAATACATCGGAGACTTCGACTCCGCTGCTCCACAACTGCAGGCGGCACGCCTGAACCGTGCGGAACTGACGTCTGCCCTTCGACAGTTGGTCGACGGCCTCGTCACGCTGACTGGCCAAGGTTTTGCCCATGGCGACCTCTCCGCGTACAACCTGCTGTGGTGGACTGGCAAGCTCTGGTTCATCGATTTCCCGCAAGCGATCGACGTCGCCGCCAACATCCAGGGCCCCGACTACCTGCACCGCGACGTGGTCAATGTCTGTGGTTGGTTCGACCACCATGGTGTCGAGGTCGACGCCGAGGAAGTGTTCGCCGAGATCATGCGCCACGTTTGACAAGGAACCCATCGTTGCCCCAGCAGGTCGAAGAGCACCGCTCGATCGTGCGCAGCCAGTCTCGAAATTGTGCTTCGATTGGTTCCATGAACGCGCAACTTCAACGCACTCCGTGGCCGTCCACGCAGACGACCATCGTGACCGATGGTGGATTGGAGACATGGCTCGTCTTCACCCGCGGCGTCGATTTGCCAGCTTTCGCTGCCTATCCGCTGGTCGCTACTGCCGAAGGTCGGGCACTGCTGGCCGAGTACTACGGGTACTACGCCGAGATCGCCCGGTCGATCGATGCCGCCGTGGTCTTGGAGACGCCGACCTGGCGCGCCAACCCGGACTGGGCCGCCACACTCGGCCACGATCGTCCGGCGCTTGCGGAGTTCATCTCGGCGTCGGTCGATGTGGTGAAGGACGTTCGCAACGGCTGGAGTGGTGACCGGGCATTCCTGATCGGCGGCACCGTTGGGCCACGCGGCGACGGATATCGGATCGATTCGATGATGAACACCGACTCGGCAGCCAGCTACCACTCGTTCCAGGTCGGCTGCATGGCCGAAGGCGGCGTCGACATGGTGACCGCACTGACCATGGGCTATGTCGAGGAGGCCGTTGGGATTGCCCGCGCAGCCGAGGCCGTAGGGCTGCCGGTGATCGTGTCGTACACGGTCGAGACCGACGGTCGGCTTCCGTCGGGCATGCCACTCGCCGAGGCGATCGAGGCCACAGACCTGGCGACGTCGGGGTACCCCACCCATTACATGATCAACTGCGCCCATCCTGCGCACTTCGATTTCGTACTCGATGGCACCACGTCATGGTCAGCCCGTATCGGGGGCTTGCGCGCCAACGCTTCGCAGCTCAGCCATACGGAACTCGATGAGATGGTCGAACTCGACGACGGCGACCCAGCCGACTTGGCCGCGCGATATGTGCAGCTTCGCGAGGACTTGCCGGCGCTGCAGGTCGTGGGTGGCTGTTGCGGCACCGACCACCGCCATGTCGCTGCGATTGCTGCGGCGTGGAACGCTGAAACATCGGCCCGCTAGATCATCCCTCGGCTCGTGCACGTCGAGCCTGTCAAGAACCGGACCGCCGGTGCCGATGATCTGTCGTGCAATGGCGTCCAAGCGAACGAGTGAGAAGGCCATGGCTCGCTCTCTGGGCCATGACGTGGGCCGCTCTTCTGACGGTGCAGTTGGGTGCTGGGCTGGCTTCGGGGACTCGGCCGTTGTGGGAGAGTCCGATCGCACTTTTCGTCATCGTGCTGATTGCGGCATCACTATGCACGGTTGCCTCGGGGGTTGTCCTGGCGGTGGCATGGTCGAATGACGGCGCCGAATTGGGAATGGTGGCGGCGTTTGCGATGTCGGTATCGGTTCTGCCGTTGGTGCACGGACTGACGACTCCTGGAGTGTTGTACGGCCCGAACGCGGCGACGATGTCATCGGTGATGTTGTCGCTACCGTTGGCGAGCGTTGCGGTTGCGCCGTTGATCGCCCCTCGATCGGCCGTGAGTCGTTGGATTTCGCGTCGGTGGAAGCCATGGGTGTGCGGCCACGTTGTCGTCCTGTTCGCCCTCTCGATCGGCCTGCTTGTGCGGCCCTCACTGTTGCCCGCTCCACGGTTCGGGGCTGCCTCGTCGATCCTCGTCGCGTGCCTATCGCTGACGGTGTGCGCGGCGTTGTCGGTACGTCATCTTCGGCTGTCGTGGATCAGTGGCTCGGTTCGGCCGGTGGCAGTGGCGATCGGCTTTGCGTTCATCGGTGCGTCGAGTTTGGTGTGGGTGGCGAGGGCGCCGTTTACGGCTGGATTCTGGGTGGCGCACCTGTTCGACATCGTCGGCGTTCTTGGCTTGACGATTGGCGCGTTCTTCGCATATCGACAAGACCGGACGTTCACAGACGTCGTCCGACCGCTGGTCGCGAACGAGCCATTGTCGGCGTTCGAGTTGGGCTTGGAGCCACTTGTCCACCGCTTCGTCGCAATGCTCGAGACCAAGGATGTCATCACCCGCGATCACGTCGTCCGCACGGCTGCCCATGCGATTCGCGTCGGTGAACATCTTCGCCTACCGGGTTCCGACATCAATCGGCTCGGACTTGCAGCGTTGCTCCACGACCTCGGAAAGTTGTCGGTCCCGGATGAGATCTTGAACAAGCCTGGCCGACTCGACGTTGACGAGTTCGAGATCGTCAAGGGCCACCCGATCGCCGGTCAGGTCCTCGTGGAGCAGTCAAGGGTGCTAGCCCACATCGGTCCGATCGTGCGAGGGCATCACGAGCGCATCGACGGCGGCGGATACCCGGACGGTTTGGCAGGCAACCACATCCCGTTCCTCGCCCGGATCGTCAGCGTCTGCGACGCGTACGACGCAATGGCGTTCACCCGCCAGTACCGAGAAGGACTCGGACACGGTCGAGCGATCGGAGTTCTCCAAGAGCACGCCGGTTCGCAGTGGGACGCGACGATCGTTGCTGCTGTGGTCGAGTGCCTTCAGCCGCCGACGTCAGGTCAGTCACCGCTCGAATCGGTCGGCCGAGGCGTGGGTCTCGGTGATGTCGACCTGGCTTCGTGGTGCAGTTGTGGTGACGCAATTCCCGACGGGCTGCACGAGCCCCGATTTCCTGACGTCTCTCGTCAGCCGGCCTCAGCCCGGCAACGATGAAGTCCAGTCCAGCCCGAGGCGATCGACTGCCGCTTCGATTGCCTCGACAAGCCGATCCACCGAGCCCTGACAGCGGTCGAGTTCTTTGGGACCGAGAAGAACCACACTTCCGACGTCGGTGACCGCCACGACGATCGGTGCCTGGTCATCAGCGGTGGACCGGATGAGGTCGGGTTGATCGTTGCGGTGGTAGGTGTCGAACGGCACAGGGAATCCGGCCGTACAGGCCTTCCATTCCGGTCGCTGGCGCAGGGTGCCATGGGTGATGTCGCAGAGTGAGCAATGTCGCCGACCAAGTCGGGCGCCGACCCAATACGACACTTCGCCGCGCAACGTTCCGTCAGCGTCATAGACCCCCACGAGCTTGAGGATGACTGGGCGGGCCGACTCAGGTGCGGGGCTCATCGTGACTCCATCAACTATTCATCGTATGTTGAGGTTGACCACGTTTGACGCTCGGTCCGACCGATCGGCAGACTGACCAGAGAGCGGAGGGAGCAGTCGAATGGCAGCGACAAATGTCAAGGGGTCCGGGGCGATGGACGATCCGTGGATTCTGACCACACCGCCGGGCAGGTCCCAATTCCAGGCGTGCCGAGATTCGGATGCCAACCCGCCGGCGTTGGTTGTGCAGGTTGGGTCCACCGAAGTGCGCTACCACCTGCGGTGTATCGACGATCTCCACACGATGTTGGCAAGTCGCGGCGACTGGATGGCATTGGGCAACGCTGACGAGCAGAAACCAGCAGCCGACGACACAGTCGAGGCGTGGGGTCGTAGCGAGAGCAACCCGGTTGGTGGCTGGTACGGGCTGAAGAAGGGATTGCGCGGCCGATTTGGTAGCTATGTGCCTCCCGTACTCGAAGCGCTGGGGTTGGCCGAGGTGGAGCACAACCCCCGCAACAACCGGATGCGGGCTCGATGACGGCACTGGCTCTCGATGATCTGCGCCATCAACCCGTCGTCGCGGAGCGGCCATTGATCTTGGCCATTCCCCGTTCGACTGCGGCGATCAGCTCCGGACGCAGATCCTCGGCTGGAATGATCCGGTGCACCGAGCCGACGGCCTGAGCACGTTGGACGCTGTGAACGGCGTCGAACTCGGCTGCGACATCGCCGAGCTTCTCGCTGCGAACAGCGTCGCGGGTGGCCACAAGTTCGGCCTGCCGGAGGCCGACGTCTTGAGGCGGCGCAGCAGCCACGGCCGCCCGTTGCTCCTGGACGCGTGGATCAGCATCCGTGCGCTCGTCCACATTGCGGGTGAACACGACAGCCGCGGCAGGGGCACCACCGATGACCGATGCGAACGAACCCTCGACTGCGAGCACCTCCATGTCATCGTTCAGCGTTGCCGAGAACACCACGAACGCGCCGCCGTGGTATCGCGACACGACGCACAGCGCGATCGGCCCATCAAAATTGACGATCGCCCGCCCGATTTCGGCGCCGTATTCCAGTTGCAGACGACGAAGCGACTCCGGTGAACCGTCGAAGCCAGACAGGTTTGCGAGCACCACGACCGGGCGGCAACCGCTCGCCGCGTTGATGGCTCGGGCGACCTTCTTGGACGACAGTGGGAACAGCGTGCCAGCTGACCATTGGGCAGGTCCGTCGGCCGGTGTCGTGCCGTGTCGCGGTAGCGGCCGAGACTCGATGCCGATCATCGAGACAGCGTGTCCACCGAGGCGAGCGTCGTAGACGACAGCCATTTCGGCTTCGGCCATTTCTGGCCATCGTTCCAATGGCTCGTGATCCGAGTCGATGGTCGCATTCATCAAGGTACGAATGTCGAACGGCTTCTTCCGGTCTCGGTTCGTGCTGGGCGAGAACACCTCGCCGATGGTTCGGAACTCGACACCGTCGACGACGTGTGGCGTTTGACAGACGTCGCGGTCGGCGGGATCCGTTGTGGCGGCCGGGCGTGGCCACCGTTCGGTGGGTGCCCGGTAGGTGAGCTCGTAGTGGCTGAACAGCACGTCGCAGGCGGCGGCCAGGCTTGGCGCCCAGTACTGCGCCTCGCCGTTCGGGCCCATCACCCGTCCGTAGCCGCCGATGCCGAAATTGTCCTCGGCCGACACGCCGCCGGAGTAGTCCAGCGAGTGCTTGCCGGTCAGCACCAT
>JANOQU010000565.1:0-1528 GCA_031422355.1 Actinomycetes bacterium | reverse complement strand
CGTCAACACGAGGACCCCGATGTGTGGCGCGGCCTCGGCGAGTTGGCGAGTCGCCTCGATGCCGTTCAGTTCCGGCATGTGCAAGTCCATCAGGACCACGTCGGGCCGCAGTTCGAGACACATCCGCACCGCCTCGATGCCGTTCGACGCCGCGCCGATGACCTCGAGGTCGGGCTCGCCCGCGAGCAGCGTGGTGATTGCGCGCTGGAACATCGCATGATCGTCGGCGACGAGAACGCGAATCACACCGCCACCGGCCCACGCAGCGGTAGGGCTGCGATCAGCAACGTCCCGCCACCAGACCGACGTGCCACCTCCACTCGCCCGCCGAGCTCCTCGGCGCGATTACGCATCGATTCGAACCCGACACCGATGGGACCGTTCACGTCGATGCCTCGTCCGTCATCCTCCACAGCGACCTCCAGTGCGTCGCCAGCGGATAGATGCACGCGGCACCTCGATGCTCCGCTGTGGCGAAGCACGTTCGTCATCGCCTCGACCACGATGCGGTAGGCAGCAACTTCGACCGCAGCGCCGAGCGGCGGCAGGTCGCTGGCACTGACGTCGATCGCCAGATTCCCGCTGCCATCGGCGCGACGGGCGCGTGCTGCCATATCTCGCGCTTGCTCCTGCACTGCCGCCACCAGACCCAGTTCGTCGAGCGCCGCAGGACGCAGCCCGTACACAACGCGGCGGATGTCTGCAATTGCCTCCTGTAACGCGCCGTCGAGATCGTGTAATAGTGCAGCCAACTCTGGCTCACCTTCCAGCCGCGATGCGGCCGCATCCAAACCCATCGCAACGCTCGCCAACGTCGGACCGAGACCGTCGTGTAGATCGTGGCGCAACCGACGACGTTCCTCCTCGCGAGCCCGCACCAGATGCTCACGCGATCGGCCGAGTTCGGTAGCGAGCAACGTGGATTCGACCACAGCGCCCGCAGCGCCAGCGAGATCGTGCAGCAGGCGCTGTTCGTCAGCACGCGGTGGCGGATCGCCCTCTGCCTGGGCGACCACGAGCACGCCGACGGCACGGCCGTCGAACACGATCGGTACCCGCAGCACCTCTCCGGACGCCGAGGAACCAACAGCATGAGCGACCCGGATCGGGCCATCGGCACCATTCACCTCGATGTCGACCGCCGCCACGCGCAGTGAGGCGCGCACGGCCTCGGCCACGACCTGCAATGGATCATCGGCGCCCGACGCGCCGAGCCGCCTACCAAGGCCAGCCAACGCACGGAAGGGGTCATCACGATCACCGAACACCCAGCGGTCGACGAACCGCTGAATCAGAGTGCGAACCGGTTGCAGGCTGACGGCCACCACACCGGTAGCGACAACCGGGCCCCATCCGACACCGTCGCTCAGCACCGCCGCGAACACGCTGACCACTGCGATGTACAGCGCAGCCGAGATCGCAGTGATACCCGCGTAGAGCACGGTGCGCCGCACGACCGTGTGGAAGCCGAGCACGTCGTGACGGATCACTCCGTAACCAAGCACCAACACGAACAGGCCGATGGCAG